>JAIFMF010000101.1 GCA_020048635.1 Desulfobacula sp.
GGCTTGTTTTTATCATCAAAGCCAGTGGCTTTTTAAAATATATGGTGAGAAACCTCATCGGGACGATCGTCCTTGCAGGGCATAAAAAAATTTCGGTTCAGACGTTTAAAGATATTCTTAAAGCAAAAGACAGGACAAAAGCCGGTCCCACTGCCCCGCCCCACGGCCTTTTTTTAAAGCAGGTAAATTATATCTGAGTTTTTATTTTCTGAATGTGATGGTTATAATAGGCAATAATATCCCTGCGGTTGATCAAGCCGATCAACCGGCCCGGGTCTTTTTCATCCACCACAGGAAGGGCGTCGATATTTTTCCGGGTCAGTTTTATCAACACCGTATTCAGATCTTCCAAAGGAGTTGTAAATATCATATCCGAGACCATGATATCTTTCATTACCACGAGGTCTCCAATGTGATGGGTAAAAAGGACTGCCCTGATATCGGTGGAAGAAAATATACCGCAGAATTTTCCTTTGCGGCTGATAACGGGAAAATAATGCTGTTTGGTTTGGGTGAATAAATTTTTAAATTCATTGAAGGGCATATCTTCATTCACGCGCATAACATCTTTGACCAGATGTTCCAAATCCTCGATCTTTATAGTTTCAAGAATATCCATCATGAATTCACCGGCATGGGCGGGTGAATCAACTCTTGATTTAACCTGATTTTTAAAAATCGTCCATTTTTGGCACAGTAAATAGCAAAGGGAGCAAACCAGAAGACTGGGCAATAATAAATGATAAGAATTGCTTATTTCACCGATGAAAATGATGGTTGAAATAGGGGTATTGGATACAGCAGCAAAAAAACCAGCCATGCCTACAATCACAAAAGAACCGGGATGGGTTACGACCGAAGGTAAAAAAAGATGAAACAGTTTACCAACAGCCCCACCCATGGCTCCGCCGATGACGATGGAAGGACCGAAAACCCCTCCGCTGCCGCCTGATCCAATGGAAAAGGAAGTTGTCAATATTTTTCCTAAAGATAGAAGAATCAAAGTTGAAACGGCAATTTCATTAAAAATAGCTTTCTGGATATATCCGTACCCAAAGGCAAGGGTATAGGGAAGAAAAAAACCGATAATCCCGGTGACCAATCCCCCTATAGCCGGTTTCAGAAAATTTGGAATGGAAATTTTTTTAAACAGATCGGAGACGCCGTAAAACATTTTGATATATAAAATCGCCGTCAGTACGAGAACACCAGAAAGAACAATATAAGGGCCCAGTTCTAAAGGATTTTGGAATTTAAAACCCGGGGAATCAAATAATGATCCCCACCCGAATACAAGACAGAAAATACAATAAGCAACCACTGAGGAGATGCCTGCCGGTATAATGACTTCGGATTCAAAATCAGGATCACGATAGAGGACCTCGGCGGCAAAAAGAGCTCCTGCCAGAGGTGCCCGGAAAATACTGGCAACACCGGCACCAATTCCCGCGGCCATCATGATTCTTCTTTCTCTTTCTGAAAGTTTGAATTTTCTTGCGAGAAAGGAGCCGAACCCGGCACCAATCTGTGCAATGGGGCCTTCCCTGCCCCCGGAGCCTCCGGTTGTCAAAGTGATGGTGGAGGCAATGGTTTTCACAAAGGGTATCCGGCCCCGGATAAAGCCGCCTTTATTATGGTAAGCATCTATAGCCGCATCAGTCCCATGACCCCCGGCTTCAGGGGCGAAGGTGTACACAATCCACCCGCTCACAAGACCGCCCAGGGCAGGAAGAATTAATAATATCCATCGATTAAACGGGGTGTCTGTGTTGGGCAGAAGAAGATGTTCGCCAGCAGGAAGGTCAGGTCTGTAACCCGCCATCATGTCTAGAAAATAATGCATGCCAAGGCCGCAGAGATAGTGAAAAATAACAGCTCCAAAACCTGCTACGATACCTATTAGAACGAAACGGAAAAGCCATTTTCCGGCGAGTCTCATATCTTGTGAGGCGGCTTTTTCCCTCAATTCCACGAACCCTATCCTTTTCTCAGATCATTGATACCGCTCAACACAATGTCAAATAAGGGTTCCACATCATTGATTTCAAGGCAGGAGAACGCTATTCTGATATTTTTATCGCCCATGGAAATAAGACCGGTGCCATAGTGATCAAGAAGATGGAGTCTTAACTGTTCCGCATTGACATCTTTTAATCGGATACACATAAAATATCCTGAATTAAACGGGTATACATCAAAAGCACCTTTGTATTTCGGGTTTTTTAAAACCTCTCTCATTTTATGTGCCCGGTTCTTAAGAAGTTCGAATTTCTCTTTTTTATAGGTCTCATAATTTTCATCGGCCATGGACTTTAAAAGAAGGGTCTGGCTTAAATGGGAAGCGTTGGAGATATTTCCTCTGATGCATCCGGCGGTTTTCTTTTCCAGGGCTTCAAAGACCATATCATTATCACTATGGACGCCATAGGTAACAAATCCGATTCTTAATCCCCAGGCATAGTCTTCTTTTGTGGCGCCATCGATTTTCAACGCCACAATCCGTTTATCAGCACCTGCCAGTATTGAAAATATGGATTCCTTGCTGGTTTCATCTTCAAAAAAAAGTCCAAAATATGCATCATCACAGCCCACTACCACTTTTGTTCCCTTTTGAGCAATATCAATCAGAATATCGGCTATTTGCTTTATTTCTAATTTGCTTAAAGAATATCCAGTTGGGTTATGGGGGAAATTCAGAACAGTGATAATTTTATCATTCAGTTTGGCCTGCTCCCGGATCATTTTTTCAAAGGATTCAATATTAAAACGAGTCAGCTTGTCGTCATAGGCAGAATAATGAACTATTCGGGCGCTGTTTCTGACACAGAAGGTAAGGGAATAATTTCCCCAGAACATGTCCGGAAGAATAATGACATCATTTTTATCAATCCACATGTCTGAAAGGATGCTGATACCATGGGTGATGCCGGAAGTAACAACCGGAAGGCTTGATTTTTTATTCTTAAGAGAAGGGTTTTTTTTGAAAAGTTCCGTCTTCCATTTCTTGCGGAGTTCAGGGATACCATAGGATGGGGCATAGGGCAGATATTCATCCGGATCAATCCCTGGAAGATATCGGGTAATTGAAGAAAGGCTTAAGACATGCCCCCCTTCTTTTGCGATACCGATGGTTGCATTGATTCTCCCGGCTTTCTGCTTTGCTTCCGCGCTCTGGGTTAAAATACCCTTTGGAAAGAATAATGCTTTCCCCATATCGGAAAGCATTTCAAAGATATAAGGGTTGGACGTTTTGATAATGTCATTGAGTTCCTGGGCAATGGGATTCATACATCACTCTTTAGAATTAAAAATTGGCAATCATTAACTTTTGCATCGAATCATTAAAGCCGGAGATTAAAAAAAACTCTGCGGCTTTATCATTATATAAAACCGCAGAGTTCTTAATAAAACCGAAATATGAAGGTTATCTTCTTTTTGATGCTTTGATCGGGTTAAGTTTCTGTTTTTTGACGACCTCAACTGTTTTGACATGGGTTGCAACATTACAGATTCCATTTTTCCATTTTAATGACGGATCGGGAGCCGCAGTGCAATACATGCCTGTTTCAAATTGTGAAGCCCTCTGACATCCGCTGCATTCCTCAATAATCGGAAGGCAGGTGCCCTCATTGTAGCTGCAGCCTTTTGCGGTCATGAGGACACAATTGTCACCTTTTCTTACTGTTGTACAAATCATAATTATTCGTCCTATTGTTTGAATTTATTCAATATCAATAAATTGATGCTTCTTTATGAATTTTTCATTACATCATCTTTCTATGAATTAAACCTTATTCTGATATCACGGCATCAGATCATTGTCAATATTTGGCTCTTATTCAAAGTATAATATTTTTATATGAAAAATAAATTGAGTCATGTATAAAGATAAAATGTTCAACTTTTTTCAAGATATAGAATAGACATCGGTCAATCATGATTATCGAACAAGCTAAAAAAGTATTAAAAATTGAATCCGACAGTATTTTAAGGCTGATCCATACTATTAATTCATCCTTTGAAGATCTTGTATACAGCATATTAAATTCTTCCGGAAGGGTTATCATATCCGGAATCGGCAAATCAGGGCTCATCGGAAAAAAAATTTCTGCAACGCTCCTAAGCACTGGAACAAATTCAATTTTCCTTCATCCGATTGAAGCCCTTCATGGGGATCTCGGGATGGTTAACAGGAATGATGTTTTTATTGCCATTTCCAACAGCGGTGAAACCATGGAACTCAATCAACTCTTACCCCTGATCAAGGATATCGGATGCAGGCTTGCCGGGTTTACCGGTAACCCCTGTTCCACCATGGCAAAACTCTGTGATATAGTTATTGACACCGGTGTTGAGAAGGAGGCCTGTCCTTTCAATATGGCGCCTACTTCCAGCACAACGGCTCAGCTTGCCATGGGAGATGCTTTGGCGGTTGTACTGATCACAAAGAAAAAATTTAAAAAAAGTGACTTCATGAAATCTCATCCCGGTGGCGCTTTAGGGCACCGTCTTTCCTGCCTGGTGGGAGAGGTCATGTTCAACGCTTCTGCAGCACCCTGGGTATTGATAGGGTCTTCCATGGAAACGGCCATAAAAGAAATGGACAGATTCCGGTTGGGAGCAGTGATTGTGCTGGATGATGAAAAAAAATTGCAAGGGATTATTACAGACGGGGACATCAGACATTGCATTGCTGAAAATCAAATCGATTTTACAACCCGGTTGGTTGATCAGGTCATGACTTCAAAGCCCCACTCTTTGCATCCCGATTCGTTTTTATATGAAGCGTTGAATCTGATGGAAAAATATGAGATTACCGTCCTTCCCATCGTTGACAAACAGGACAGGCTTGATGGACTTTTGCATTTGCATGATATACTTGGAAAGGGATCATTTCAATTTAATGGAGGAAGTCAATGAAAGAGTTTGAATTTAATACGGATATCCCAACCCTTGGCGAAGCTAAAATCATTTCCCCGTTAAAACGCCGGATCAAACCGGGAGAACGTGAGAAACTATTTGTTTCCGATAAAGAAAGAATCATTGTGGATGTTCAATTGGATCGACTGGAGGAGAATCATCGGACCAAGAAAAAAGTTGTCAGTTTTGACCAGGCAGGCCCCAGAGAAAAGATATATTTTGACCCAAGCAAACTCAAATGTGCCATTGCCACCTGCGGAGGACTATGCCCTGGTCTCAACGATATTATCCGATCCATTGTTTTAGAGTTATTTCATATTTACAATGTTAAAACAATTTATGGAATCAAACATGGGCTTCAGGGATTTATTCCTGAATTTGAGCATGATGTCGTGGATTTAAACCCTGATTCCGTCTCCGGGATTCCGAATACGGGTGGATCCATGCTGGGGTCTTCAAGAGGAACCCAGGATATTGGAACCATCGTGGATTGTCTTGAAAGGATGAATATCGGCATCCTGTTCATGGTGGGAGGAGACGGAACCCTGATGGCTTCAAAAAGGATTGCAGAAGAAATCGAAAAAAGGAATCTTAAAATATCCATCATCGGGATTCCAAAAACCATTGACAATGATATCTACCTTGTGTCCCGCTCTTTCGGGTTTGATACTGCCGTAGATGTTGCCACACTTGCCATTAAAGGGGCTCACAATGAGGCGGAAGCATATCCCTATGGAATTGGGATGATAAAGCTCATGGGAAGACATTCGGGATTTCTCGCAGCAACCGCTGCCTTGGCACAGCAGGATGCCAATTTTGTTCTTATCCCGGAAGTTGATATTTTCCTTTATGGAAAAAACGGATTTTTACAGGCCTTGGAAAATAGAGTGCTTCACAGGAAACATGCCGTTATTATTGTGGCAGAAGGAGCAGGCCAGAACCTTTTTGAAGATCAGGAAAAGCAGTTTGACCCTTCTGGAAATGTTGTCCTTATGGATATCGGTCTTTTTCTCAAGGATAAAATATCGCAATGGTTTAAAGCAAAGGATATCCCGATCTCCTTAAAATATATTGATCCGAGTTATATTATTAGAAGCCTTCCGGCCAACGCCAATGACAGTGTTTTCTGCGGTTTTCTCGGCAGAGAAGCCGTCCATGCAGGGATGGCCGGGAAAACAAAGCTTCTGGTCAGCTTCTGGAACAATCATTATGTCCATGTTCCCATGGATGCTTCTGCAGGAAAGAGAAAACATCTGGATCCAAATGGAAGGCTCTGGCAATCAGTGCTGGAAGCAACGGGTCAGGATGCCTACTTCACCGAGTGATTTCAACAAATTCTCCATTTTTAATCGTCATCAGAAAAAGTGGTCTGTGGGCAATGCCCTGTTGATCAAAAAGGGTCTGGCCTGTGACGCCCTCATAGATGCGTTTCCCCTTGAGGGCATTCTTCAAGGATTCTCGTGAATCTACCGCTTTATCCATGGCTGTTATAAAAAGAATTGAAGCCGTATCATAGGAAATGGCTTCAAGAAATTGCGGTTTATGGTTAAACAGGGATTCAAATTTTTTTGTAAATTCTTCAGTGACTGGGTTTTTACTGCTATCCAGAAAACCATCCGGAATGATGACTTTTTTATTATACCCTTTTACACCCTTTAAAAGGCTTTCATCATGCCATAGGTTTGTTCCGATCAGATATATGTCCCTTGCATCGTTAAATGCAAGCTGAGGAAGGATCAGATTGATCCTGGAAGGAGAATCCGGGATGAACAAGGCCTGAAAATCCGTTTTTGTTTTTCGGCCTGATTTTTTTCTCTTGGGCAATTGTGTTTCATCTTCATTTTCCAAAGCATCGCTATTCTCAACTTCATCCGGATTATCGATGGTCTCTGAATCTACCTGTGCAGATTTCATTGAACCCGGGACCGGAAGGAACTCTCTCATAATTTTCTGAATAGGTACTGTAAAATCTGTTTTTTCCCCATCATAGGACTCAACTCCGACAATTTCACTTTCATATTCCTTCGCGATGTCCACAAAGACTTCCATATATTTAATGCCATATTTTTCATTGGGATAAAGAACGGCAACCTTTTTAATCCCAAGGTTTGAAAAAAGATAGTTTCCCAATGCCTGAACCTGCATCTCCGGCGTTATGAAATTGGCAAACAGATAGTCACCTTGCAAAGAGAAATCAGTTTTTTGAGTTAATGCGATCATGGGAATTTTAAGTTTTTCAGCTTCTCTTCCGGCTTCACTTTCCATGAGCAAAGGTCCAATGATAGCGGCAACATTTTTCTGATGTAATGTTCTGACTCCTTCAATTGTCATTTCCGGATCTGCCTGTGTGTCGATCACTATAACCTTGAATTCCCTGGAATATTTTTTAGATAATTCCTGCACAGCAAGCTGTATACCTGTCAAAGCCCTTTGCCCGAAAACAGAGTATTTGCCGGTTAAGGGCAAAAGACAGCCAATGCTATCTCTGCTGAAAAGGGATTTCTTTACAACATCCAGAAGATCCAATGCTTCATAATAATAATAATGGTCAGGGTATCTGGATACAAAAGTTTCAAGTGTTTCTCTTGATTTGCCGGGATTGCTTTCAAGGGCATAGTTCAAGCCCAGAAAGTATAATATAAGTGCTTTGGGGATATGAGTATCTTTAATTTCACCCCATTCCTCCAGAATTTTTGTAGGTGTTTTTGCAAAAACGGATTCAACCTTTGAAATGATTTCAAGTTTTTTATCTTCTTTAACCTTTGAAAGTAACTGGTCATAAATTGACAGGGCATCGTCAAAATTCCCCTGCAAAATGAATTTATCCGCCTCAGCAGATAGTACTTGAATAAAAGAAGGTTTTGAGAGGGTCTCTT
>JAIFMF010000056.1 GCA_020048635.1 Desulfobacula sp.
CATGGCCCACGTCATCGACGAGCGCAATTTAAGGGCCACAGCCATTTATTATACGGATTTTGAAGAGCCTGCCGAAGGCTCGGAATCCATCCGCCACAGTCTTGATTACAAGCCGAGCTTCAAACCGTGACCCAAGAGAAGCTAACCCGGAAAAAGGACATCATTCTCGGCCATGAGCTGATCTTTGCCAATGAGATCGGTGCCATACTATTCGAGAAGCCCAAGGTCAGTTACTGGATGATTTTTATACCGATTCTCTTTCTTTACTTCATCTTCAGAATGCAGAAATTCAAGAATGACCGTATTAAATTCAGTGAAGAGTTCATGTCTGTCCGGCGTGAGGCAATGAAAGCCGCGTTTGATGCATCAGCATCGGACGGCTCCCCGGATATGAACCTCACTAACCGATATGAAAATCTTCCGGAACCGCTTCAAAAACCCTATGCGTCATGGATCAAAACCCTTTCCGCTTTTTATCTCACGCTGCTGGCCGCAGACGGCCATGATTTTGAATCCCTGGCCCGCAAGGCATACCGCAATAAAAACAGCTACCAGGAGGCACTGGAGAAATTAAACCATATGGAAAAAGAGTTTTACACGGCTCTCAAACCGATGATGACCGAGGTCGAAGGCACAGCCGCCATCATCGCCAAAATAGAATCCGCGTCCCAACGATTGCGCACAGAGTCGGCGATCCGAATTTTCAATTGAATATCATATGATCCGGCTGAATAACGTTTTTCAGGAGAATAGAGAATATGTTCCAGTGGGTGAACAGAATCCTGGATAAAATCGGCAGTCCAGAGCTTGACTGGGTTCAGGTTGAAGTCACAAGTCAATGCAACGCCGCCTGTATTTATTGCCCTCAGCCCCTTATCGACCATAAACAGCATATGCCCTTCGAACTTTTTAAAAAGCTTCTCCCAAATATCGGGTATACCGACCTTGTTTATCTCCAGGGCTGGGGTGAACCGCTCCTGAATCCGGATCTTTTCTCCATGATCCGGGCCTGCAAGGCAACCGGCAAACGCGTGGGGTTCACAACCAATGGCATGTTGCTGAACAATGAAACGATCCAAAGGATGATTGATCTTGAAACCGATATCATAAGCATAAGCCTTGCCGGTACACATCCGGCAACCCATAACCGGATACGGAAAGGAACGGATCTCACGAAAATTATTAAAAATCTGGAACTTCTGCAGGAGATCAAAAAAGAGAAAAACATACAGCATCCAGTGATCCATCTTGCCTATCTCATGCTGGCTTCAAACCTTCATGAACTTCAGGAAGTGGTCGGGCTTGCGAAAAGACTGGGCGTGAAACAGATTGTATGCAGTCATCTGTCATTGATTCTGCACGAACCCCTGCGGCCAGAAGCACTTTTCAACCAGAAGGAAGAATGGCAGCGGTTTACCGGCATATTGGATGCAGCCGCCGCAGAGGCGCAAAGAGAAAATCTGGTGTTTGCATTCAACAGCCCTGTATCGCAGAACCAAACCGAATATTGCAGTGAAAATATTGGCCGGGCATGCGTTGTCAGCGTCACCGGAGAAGTCGGGCCCTGTGTTTTTACCTCACCCACACTTTCACAGGGTAAAGGACAAACTGAGCGCAGTCCCCTGCTTCATCTATTTCAAAACAGCTTTGAATCCTGCAGCCCTTTGTCCTTTGGCAATATCGCCCATGAAAGCCTGACACAGATCTGGAATAAAAAGGAATATCAAAACTTCAGAAATTTACATGATTCCTGTATCACTCAACACGATACTGCCGCACGGCTTTTGCCGCCGGCATGCAGAAGCTGCCATAAGAGAGACGCATAGGGCTCGAAATTCCAGCTCCTCGGGATCATCATTGAGCCATGCTTTGTCTTCATCGTCAATTCTGACTGATTCCGGACTGCATTGGTTAAGAAGTTCGTCCATGGTATATGCTTTTTTCCCAATCGGTGTGATGATGATTTGCCCGTTTTTGGCTTCAATATCGATTTTTTGATTTAAATGCAAATCGATCATATCCGCTATTGCTTTTGGTATCCTTGCGGCAAGGCTGTTGCCCCATTTTTTGACTATGATTTCCATGAAACCATCCTTTGGTTTAACTATTGGTTTGTACAAAAGATAATAAAAGGCAGGATAAGAATCATTTCGACTCTACTTCATCGTGAGAGCGTGCCCTCTGTATCATCTGCATCACAGTGCTATTTGCATTAAATGGTATAATTTCAATATGTGGGTGCTGATTTGCAAAGACCCGAAACACTTCGTCTGCAAAGGCTTGTCCAATAGATTCAACTTCATGAAAGTCAAATATGACGATCATAAAACGATCGATTCTTTCTAACAGTCTCTTCGCTTGTGATCGTGATACTAATTTCTCATTTCCGTATTGTGCTAACCTGACAGGGACTACTGTTTTAGTAAAACCAAAATTATCACCAGATGTAAATTTGTCAAAGATTTCTTTCGTTGTACGGGACGTATTATTGATTAACTTCATGGATATCCATGTGCCGTTCTGGTTTTCCTGATTTTCTAAAATCCAATCTTCATCATTGCTATAATTATGTGAAAGAAATACATCTCCAGATAAGATGCTAAATTTGTCGAACATACGTGAAGTAAAAAAAATACCCTCACCGCTGTGGCGCGATGGATCCGTAGTGAGTTTACCCTTTGTCAATTCAAGAACGGCATGACGGGCGTCTAAAAGATTCATTGCCTGCCGAATTTTATTAAAGATTCCAACGCCGAAATCTGATATAAACATTTCCGTCGAATAAGCAGTTTTCTTTATGCCGACAAATACGGTTTTGCTCTCGGAATGATCTATCACATTATTAAACATCTCAGTAAAACCATACTGCCATATATTAAGTGCATTATCCGGTAGTTGACGAATACGTTGCGCTATTTGGTTTCTCCATATAACGTCCTCTGATGTCTTGCCACTAATGGGTATTGTTGTGCTCCATTCTTCCTGCAGACGTAATTCATATTGTCCATTTTTGATACGGATTAAGGCACCCTGTTCAATTAACATCCTGATGTGCTTATGAACAGCTTGCCGCGTAATATTGTATTTTTGGATGGTAAGCGATATAAAATTTTTTGGGTTGGCTTCGGCATGTTCTAAAATATATTGCCTTAATTCTTCGCCTCTTTTTCTTAATCGAACCATTACAAGCCTCTCAATAACTTATTTTAAACCTTATACAACTAAGTTGTAAATCTTAAGAATTTTTTTGTCAACCTTTAGGATTTTTATCGTAAATAGCTATGTAACTGATATTATAGCCTACTATTTAAATAAGAGGGCGGGAGACAGACCTAATTCAGAATAGAAGTGTCCATCGAAGGGATTCTTTGACCCCTTTTTGAATCAAGAGGGAAAAGATGACAAGGCAGGCAAATCCACCACCGGCGGTAATCATGAACATGTCCCGGATATTGGTCAGGTCTGCGATAAACCCGAGGATTATCCCTGCGGTAATGACGCCGGCATCAAAGGCCCCATAAAAAAAGCTGAACACCGTACCCCTGGCAGACGGGTCGGAATTGTCTGCGATATAAGCTGAAAGTGCAGGTGAACACAGGGATGATCCAATGCCAAAAAGAGCTGCCGTGGCAATCAGGATAGGCAATGAATTGATTTTTGATATGAGAAAGACGGCAGAGAGGATGATGCAGAATGAATAGAAAAACACCGGTCCCCGGCCGTATTTGTCGGACAGCCGGGCCGCCAGAAACCTGCATGCAATGATGACGATGGATTGCACCATGAAAAAGATGCCAATGCTTACTCCTTCGATATTTTTTAAAAGAAGGGGCAAAAATGTCATGATCCCTCCGAAGATGACGGCATAAACCACCTGGATAAACGATGAGACCAGCACACTTCTTTTAAAGACAACTGTTCTGTAGGGGATCTTGATTTCCCCGGCAGATTTTCGTTGAGGTTCAGATATCCGTAAAATGATAATAAAATTTATTAAACCAGTCAGGCTACATAGGAAAATCAGGGCCTTAAATCCATAGGAAGCGAAAATCGCCGTTCCAATTAAAGGGCCCAGGGTAAAGGCCAGGGTTGTGGAGGTGGCCATGTGGCCTAATATTTCTCCCCGCCGGTCCACATCGCTTGCATCGGTGATATAGGCCGGAAATGCGGTGGTATAAAAGGAAATCCCCAGGCCGTGATAAAACCGGATGATGATGAGATAGGTAAAATCAGTGGAAACAAGGTATAATAAAGGGGCTGTGGCAAAAACCAGGACACCTGCGGCAAGGGATAGCTTTCTGCCTTTCTCATCGGTTATGAATCCGGATAAGGGTCTTGTGAACAGGACGCCAAGGGCGAATGCACCCAGTACGGTCCCGATTTTAAAATTGGTGTACCCGGCCGTTGATAAATAAAGGGGCAGAGTGGGTAAAAAAAGCGCCTCATTGGTGAAAAATAAAAATGTGGATAAAAACAGGATACTTAAATTTTTGCTGCCGAAGATTGGTTTCATGTTCGAAAAAACCCGTACCCCGCCCCGATCAAACCCCCGGCAAGATGGCTGAATTGTGAAATTCTGTCCGGTTTAAGAATTGAGACAGCTTCACTGCCGATAAAAAGCACGGCAACAAGGATAAAGGTCAGGGGGATTTCTTTTGCTCTGATATTTGAAAATGAACTGAGTAAAATCATCATGAATGCGATTCCGCTGCCGCCGATCAGGGAATTTGAAAATAACAATGCGTTCAGCAAAGCTGTGGATACGGCAGTGACCAAAATCATTTCCAAAAGCTTTTTTGAACCATATTTTTCTTCGAGCAAGGGGCCGACCAGAAGGATGATGGTCAAATTCCCAATGAGGTGAGCCCATCCGGAATGACCGGCAATATAGGAAACCAGCCGGAGATAAAACACCGGGTTTGAAAAGGATAAATGAGCCGGGGAGGAAACATAGGCAGACCGGAATCCATTTGAGGCTAACATGAGGATACACATCGAGAGAACAGCATAGGTCAGAATGACGGGTGAATTGTATTTGATTTTCATGGGCAGGGCTTCTTATCCTTTTTTACCGGGCTTTGAAAATTTTTTTCACGATCACAAAAAACAAGGGAACAAATACGATGGCCAGAAAAGTTGCAGAGATCATCCCGCCCATGACCCCGGTTCCAATGGCGTTCTGGCTTCCGGAACCTGCCCCTTTGGCTGTGACAAGGGGCAGAACCCCCAGGATAAAGGCAAGGGATGTCATGAGAATGGGCCTCAGTCGCAACCGGGTCGCCTCAAGGGTGGCTTCGATGAGGCCCACCCCTTTTTCCATCTGCTCCTTGGCAAATTCCACGATAAGGATGGCATTTTTGGCGGAAAGCCCGATGGTGGTCAAAAGCCCCACCTGGAAATACACGTCGTTGGACATCCCGCGAAGGCTTGCCGCAATGAGGGCGCCGACAATGCCCAGAGGAACCACCAGCATGACGGAAAAAGGAATGGCCCAGCTTTCATAGAGGGCCGCAAGGCAGAGGAACACCACCAGCAGGGAAAGGGCATACAGGGCCGGAGCCTGTGATCCGGACATTTTTTCCTGGTAAGAAACACCGGTCCATTCAAACCCGATGCCTGCGGGCAGCTTGGCCGCCATCTCTTCCATGGCTTTCATGGCATCTCCCGAACTTTTTCCCGGTACGGCCTGGCCCAGGATCTGCCTGGACGGCATGCCGTTGAACCGTTCGATACGGGGGGAACCATAGATCCACTGAGCCGATGAAAAAGTGGAAAAAGGCACCATGGCGCCTTTGTTGTTGCGCACATGCCAGGAATCCAGATCTTCCGGGTTCATCCGGAATGGGGCGTCGCTCATGACATAGACTTTTTTGACGCGGTTTTTATCGATAAAATCGTTGATGTAGGAGCCGCTCCAGGCCGTGGCCAGAGTATCGTTGATATCCGACACCGCGATCCCCAATGCCCCGGCCTTGTGAAAATCGATGTCCAGTTTGTATTGGGGGGTATCGTCCTGGCCATTGGGCCGCACGCCGGCAAGCAATGGGTTTTGGGCCGCCATCCCAAGAAGCATGTTTCGGGCTTCCATGAGTTTTTCATGGCCCAATCCGGCCCGATCCTGGAGCTGAAAATCAAATCCGGTGGCATTCCCGAGTTCCAGAACAGCCGGGGGAGGGAAAGCGAAAATCATGGCGTCTTTTACCCGGGATAGCGCACCCATGGCTTTTCCTGCTACGGCCTTAGCTTTGAGATCCGGCCGTTGCCGAAGATCCCAGTCTTTAAGCTGAACAAAACCGATTCCCATGTTCTGGCCGTTTCCGGCAAAACTGAAACCGGATGCGGTAAAAAGGGATTTGACCGCCTCTTTCTGCTCTTCAAGAAAATGATGTTCCACCTGTTTTAATACAGCCAGGGATCGCTCCTGGGTGGCACCGACCGGGAGCTGGATCAGAGTGAAAAGAATCCCCTGATCCTCATCCGGCAAAAACGAGGTGGGCATTCGCAAAAACAGGTAGCCCATGCCGATCAGGATGGCAAGATAGATGATGAAATACCGTATGGATTTTTGAAGGACCCTCCCGACCATGGATTGATACAATGCACTGCCAGCGTTAAAAAACCGGTTAAACCCTTTAAAGAAAAAAGAGAATACTCCTTTTTCCGATACCGTATGGCCTTTGGCAACGGGTTTGAGAAGCGTGGCGCACAACGCCGGTGTAAGAATCAGAGCCACCAGGACCGAAAGGACCATGGCCGACACAATGGTGATGGAAAACTGGCGGTAGATGACACCGGTGGCGCCTCCGAAAAAAGCCATGGGAACAAACACCGCAGACAGGACCAGAGCGATCCCCACCAGGGCCCCGGTGATCTGGGTCATGGATTTTCGCGTCGCCTCCCTTGGGGACAATCCTTCTTCGGTCATGACCCGTTCCACATTTTCCACCACCACAATAGCATCATCCACCAGAAGACCGATGGCCAGAACCATGGCAAACATGGTCAGGGTATTGATGGAAAATCCAAAGGCCGACAACACGGCAAAGGTCCCGAGAAGCACCACGGGAACGGCAATGGTGGGGATCAACGTGGCTCTGAAATTCTGGAGAAACAGGTACATGACCAGAAATACCAGGACAATGGCCTCAATCAAGGTTTTGATCACTTCCTCGATGGAGATTTTAACAAAGGGTGTAGTGTCATAGGCCAGCACAAATTTCATGCCTTGGGGGAAAAATTCCGAAAGGTCCTTGAGTTTGGCCTTGATGATGTCTCCTGTTTTAAGGGCGTTGGCATTGGCTGCCAGTTTGATCGCCATCCCGGCTGCAGGGTTCCCGTTGAACCGTGCAACGGAATCATAGCCTTCACTTCCCAGTTCGATTCTTGAAACATCTCCCAGGTGAACGGCAGATCCATCCGGGTTGGTTTTCAGAAGGATGGCCCCAAAATCTTCCGTGGTTTTTAAAAGGGTCTGGGCCGTGATGACAGCATTCAATTCCTGGCCTGGAACCGCCGGTGTCCCGCCCAGTTGACCGGCCGAAACCTGGATATTCTGTGCTCTGATAGCGACTTTCACGTCTGTTGGAGTGAGATTGAAACTCTTGAGTTTCAAAGGATCGATCCAGATTCTCATGGCATACTGAGACCCGAAAAGCGTCACATCTCC
>JAIFMF010000001.1:0-23528 GCA_020048635.1 Desulfobacula sp.
TTTGTTTGATGACCAAGAGTGATAGCTGTTTTTCAAAAACAGCCCTCGAAAAATCGAGCATATCCACCAAGCGCGCCGAATTGGCCACCTCTCCCAATTCCGTTGGGATCACCCCAAGCGCGTCTTTGAAGTTCGCGGCAATATGACTATTCAGCTTGCCCGGATTATCCCGGATAAAGCGCATCGGGTTGGCGTAATCTGGCCCGTCATAAAGCATTGTAACGTGCTTACCGCCTGCATCTTCGATCAGCTTAATGCCCTCGTCCCCCTTGGCGCTGGACCAGTCGTAGCCCAGGAACTGCTTGATCTCTTTGGTGCCGGAGGGGCTGCGGATGATCAGCACCGGATGAGACTGATCCGAGGCCATGGCGAAATGGTAAAGCTTGTCTCGTTCGATGCTCTGTACAGAGGCCAGGTAGCGCCTGGCGATCTCCACAGCCTGTTCATCCCTGCTTATGTCCTTGAATTTCTTCTGCTTGCGCAGGTTGGCCAATTCGGTACTTTTATCGAATTTATCATAATAGGGCTGGAAATGCGCCTGCCTTTTCCAGGCTCCTTCCGCCTCACCGCGCAACAGGCTTTGGTAATCAGCCAACGGCACGCCTATATGAGCGCAATACTGCTCGATCACATGGGCATCCTTGTACACAGGCTGATTGTCGTCATTATTAAACCACGCCGCCACCCTTCCCCGGTAATGTTCAGACGCATCCGGTTGTGTCGGCTTGCGGCGGAGGAACAAGGTAACGGTATTGGTTCCAGTCTTACCGAAGGTGCCGCTGCCGAATTCGGCGATGGCCACAATGTCGAAATACTGCAACAAGATTTCACGGGCGCGGATATAGGTGGAACCGCCGTTGGAGAGAATCGACGACGGCAGGATAATGGCAGCCACGCCGCCGCTTTTGAGCAGTTGTTTTGCCCGCTCGACAAAAAAGGTTTCGATGCTGTTGGCAGTTTCCGTGTCGTTTATGGTGCCGGTGAGCGAATAGGCCTTACGCTCCTTTTCGGGTAGCGTCTCCAGAAAACCGCGCACACTGTAAGGCGGATTGGCGACCAGCAGGTCGAAATGGCCGTCGCAGATATCGGGGAAGGCTTCGTGGCGGTTCACCAGCCCGTCGCCGTAACAAATCTGGATGCCCTTCTGGCCGTACATAAAAGCCGAAACCTTGGCAACCTTGGAAAGCCGATACTCCTTTTCAATGCCCACCATTGATTTATGGTATTCATTCGGATCGGCCAGGGGCTTGTGCAGTTCAATTAGGGGCTGAAGCTGCAAAGCCAGCTCGGTAAGAAAGTGGCCTGCGCCGCAGGCGTAATCGATGGCCATGGGCGGTAACGGGTTGTCCCGGACCAGGCTTTCCAGCGGCAGACTCATCAAAATGAAACGGCAGATGGGCATGGAGGTGAAGAATTGCCCCTCGCTCTGTTTAATGCCCTGGTCAAGGAACCCCTCGAACATGTCCCCCAGAAACTGGTTGTGGCCGTTAGGGTTGGTCAGGCGGATGTCCTGCCACATCTGCAGGATTTTCAACAGAACATCGGCGTTCTGGTAAAAAAGCCGTTCATTATGGACGTTGATAAAAGAAAAGTCGTTATTGGTAAAAAATTTCTGCTGAATGAACAGATTCCATACCGCTCTCTGGGTGGCGTCCGGGTTCTGGCGGATGAAGCGCAGGGCGTTGTTGACGTCGTTCTCGTTGATGTATGTGATGCTCTCACCGAGAAATTTGCCCATACCTGATTGGTAAAGCTGCTGCAGGCGGTCCATCAGGTCGAAATGGCTGTCATAGGCCACGCCCTTCCAGTAAAACTTGAGGTCGTCCGGGTTTTCAATCTCATCAACCAGTTTGCAGAGAAAGAGATTTACCAGTTTGTCAAAGGCGTTTTCCCGGCCGGATACATTGTGCTGGCGGAGGATAGTGGCAAACTCGTGATATTTTTTCTGGCGATCCGAATCGGCAATGCTATGCAGGTCGACCAGGGAATACTTATCCTTGCCGATCTGGTAAGGCTGGATATTGTCCTCAAAGAGGCCCTTGGTCGTGAAATCGAGTTTGTAAGTATCGCGCCAGACCACGAAGCGCTCTTTAACATCTGTAACGGTGCGGAAAGGTTTGAAAAGAGGATTGGCTGCCAGATGCTGATCGTTGTCACGATGGGCGATAATATGGCTCTGATAGTTCAGCTCTGCATTTTCGAAATCCGAAGTATAGAGACAAAGAAATTGGGTTTCACTGATCTGCTGGGCATAGCTGAAAAGCTGATCTCCATCTTGAATGGTTTTGTTCCAGCCCTTTTTGAATTCGGTCCCGGCGGTCTTGCACTCGATAATGAGCAGCGGCTTACCGAAATTATCCTTGACCAGTATATCGGCCCGGCCTCCGCTGGCTCCACGCCCCAGCTTCCATTTTGGTTCCAGTTCGATGTGCTCAGGTTTGTATCCCTTTTCCAACAGGCGATGAACGCACTCAAACACTACAAAATTTTCATTTGCTGAAAAATTGCAGGTCTGGCGTTCGTTGACGACCAAACCGTCGGACTCGGGATAATGGATTGCCTGCTTTGAGACATTTACGCTTAAAGAACTTGCACCTCCGATGGTCTTGCTGTAGATTGATTCGTTCTTGGCAAAACCGATGGACTCCAGCAGTGCGATGAATTTGTCCTGACTTATCATCCCTTGATTCCCTCTTTTCCGGTCGTTTTAATAGAATTCCGCAGCAAATAAAAAAAGATAGTATAAAACAATATCGTTAAAAGCAAGGCGTTATGTGAGCGGATCTGCCGGTCCATCCAGATATTGATCAATAAAAGCTTTCACGGCCGGTGGATAGCCCTCTGTCCGGCTGGAATCGCTGTGGCCGGCCTCTTTGGCAAAATAGCAGGCCACCCTGTCGTGGGGAAAGCTCTGCTTGAGTTTCAGGGCAAAGGAGAGGGGGAAGCGCCGGTCCTTTTCGCCGTGGATCATCATGACCGGCATGTAAATACTTTGGGCCAGCCGGGCCGGGCTGTAGGTTTCAAGGGCTCCCCTGTAGAAAAGGTCCATCCAGAAAATGATCATGGGGCCGAAGAGTTTTCCGAAAAGGGGATTGACCCAGCAGTATAAGCTCAGGAGAGCTTCTTTGGTATGGGCATAGGAGGCTTCCAGAAACAGCAGGCGGACTCTGGAAGGATTCCTGGACGTTGCAAGGATGGCCCCGGCAGACCCGATAGAATGGCCGTATAAAAGGACCGGGGTATTGACCCAGTCCAGGACTGTCTCGATGTCTTCGGCAAATTTAACGGCATTCATGAATTTTTTGGGGCTGGAATTGCCATGGTCCCTGGC
Organism: Desulfobacula sp.; assembly: GCA_020048635.1. GTDB lineage: Bacteria > Desulfobacterota > Desulfobacteria > Desulfobacterales > Desulfobacteraceae > Desulfobacula. The sequence goes on from JAIFMF010000001.1 coordinate 3,332, forward strand.
GCTGTGAATTACGACGGTAAATCCCCATGCGGCGAACTGCCGGGCCCTGTTCACCATCCGGTCGCGGTTTCGGCCCCAGCCGTGGGCAAAAACCACAATGCCCCGGGATAGCCCTTCCGGCTCGATGCGCCAGACTTCCAGGGACCCGCCATCAACAGCCTGGATGCGGGTGTCAGTCACCCTGCCCCAGTCCGGCGGGTCTTTAACCGGGTTTCTGGGGATCTCCTGGACCAGATAAGTCAGAAAAAGCGTGAGTACCAGATAGGCCGGAACAATCCCGGCCAGACAATATATGACCAGCTCGATCAGGCCGAAGCTGCTAAGATCCATGGAATCCATCCCTGTTTCAGGTTTTTACATGCACGAGGCATTATGCCAAAAACAAGGAGGATTATCCAGCCCTGAATTGATTTTTTACCTCCCCCGTTGACACCGAAATTGCCCTGGCCCGAGTTCTCACTGGATTTTTCTTTGCCCTGGCCGTGGCCGCTTCCAGGTCAGAGCCCTCTTCCCTTAATTTATCCCTGAGTTGTTCCAGTCCCCGGTGTATCCGCATCTTGGCCCCGCTGACCGATATGCTTACGAACGGGAACGCCATTGGGTCACAAGCATTTCTTGACAGTTTTCCGGCAATCCCCTATTGTCAAACCATCACTCATCCTGTAATAAATGACACAAGGTCTGCAATTCATCTTCATGCAGACTAAAATCAATAAAGAGTCTATTTCATGAAATGTTGCCAGTCATGTGGTCAGATCCTTTCGGAAAAAATCATAACATGCCCGGCCTGCGGCTATCATATTGCAGAAGGGCTCAAAACCATTGATGGCTACAAAATTCTTGAAATCATTCATGAAGGCTATTCCTCACTTGTAGTGAAGGCCGTAAAAGGAGAGGATTCCACCCCTGTCAACCTGAGATTGTTCACCGATGCATCCGGTGTGGATGACACGGTTGCTAAAAGACTTATTGCAGAACTGGATGAATTAAAAAAACTGCCTATAGAACATTTTGTAGAGCATTATGCCATAAAAAAAACCAGTGATGGCCATTGGTACAGAGTCAGTGAATGGGTGGAGGCCGAGGACTGGGGATCTGTTTTCATATCCGGACGGTTTAATGACCACAGATGTCTGGTCAAGCTGTTTTACAATATTGCATTCGCACTTGACCTTCTGCATAAACACGATCATTTCATGCCCTACCTGATTCTTGAAGATATCCTGATCCCGGCAAACCGAAATGATGATCTTCACATCAAAATAAACTACAAGCTTTCAAGATTCCTCAATGCCAAAGTCACCCATCATGGCCCCATGATTGAAAAACTTCTGGAATGCCACCCGGATATTGTGAATAAAAGGGCCATTGATTTTCGAAGCGGCATCTGGTCCCTTGGAAAAGTATTTCTGGAAATTATGACCGCAGATCCCAACTTAAAGGAGTTTTCCCTGAAGGCTGCCGAGTCAAGGGGCATTGACCCCGAGCTGACTGTTCTGATCAAGCTCATGCTGTCTGATGATCCGGATCTGAGGCCCCAGACCATGGGAAAAGTGGTTTCTGGATTGTCCCGGATTCTGGATCATCTGCCCTATTCAGATTCCAGTATCCCGGTTCAAAAGAAAAAGCACAAAGTCATCAATGAACTCAAATGGATGAAAAAAGTAATTTTTATGCTTATTTTCGTCATTATTGGGATGATTGCTGCAGTGGGCGTTTCATGGTTCTATCTGAATTCGGATACCCGGCGGGAGGAAACCGTTCTGTCTGATTTTGTTGAATCCCATGCAGGCTCCGTCGCCTTTGTGATGGTGGAATATCGATTGTCCGAGCAGGGAAGGATCGTATTCAGAAACAGAGTGGAAGGAACTGCTTTCCTTGTAGACCAGAGCGGGTATCTTATCACCAACCGTCATGTAGCCTGCCCCTGGCTGGATGACGCATCCTTGTTCAGGGCTTATAGCCACTACAGCCAGTTTACAAAAAACATTATTTTTGATTACCGGATGTTTTTATGGTTTGAAGGGGCCAGGGCCTTTAACCGCCTGCCTGCGTTGCAGGGCAGCAATGAATTGGCCGACCAGTATGATCTGTCCTCGGCCTACAGCACCGGTGGCACCGGAAATTTAAGAACCGCCGGGGTACCCAGGTCTTCAACCAAACCCTATGAAATGATCCAATCCCCTTTTATCAATGATTTTGCCGTGTTGAAAATTGACACCCCACCGGTCGGTCTGAAGCCCCTGCCCCTTGAAACCAGGATTAAACCCGAAGACATCAAACGTCTTTCTTCCGTGGTGATCCTGGGATTTCCTCTGGGAAACCAGACCCAGGATGACAGGATCAACACCAGTATTACAAGAGGGCATGTCCGAAGAACCTCAAGAGACATCATCCAGGTAGATTCCTCTATATATAAGGGGAACAGCGGAGGACCAGCCGTCGGCTCCGATGGAAAGGTCATCGGTATTGCATCCGGTGTAGTAACGGACCAGAGTAGCGGATTTCTTAACGGCAATACGCCTCTGTCGGATTTCGGTCTTATTCTGCCCATTTCAAAACCTGCGAAATTTATTGAACTGATTAAGACAGGACAGCCTCAATGGGATGGGGTCCTTGATTTTTCACTGCCAGCAAAACTTGAACAGATCACAAACCTTGCCATTGAAAACAATTTTAAAAAAGCCGCGGATTTGTCTGAAACCATGCTGAAAACCAGCAATGACCCAATCCTGATTTTTTCATGCGCCATGATGAACTTCTGTACGGAAAATTTTGATCAGAGCCGTTTTTTTTTCAAGAAACTTTGTTCTATGGAACCGGAAAACAACACCACACGATTGATGCTTTATATCATGGCCTGGCTCACAGAAAAGGAGCAACCCGATGTAATGACCCGCAATCTGTTTGAACTTGACTGGTATGATGCGGATGAGTTTTTAGGATATCTTGCCCAAGTACTGAAAGACAAAAAAAGAATGGAAAAAGACTCGATAGAATATGAAAACCTGCCGGAGAAAAGCTGGAGGCTCTTTATTGAAGGGCTTATATCGGAAAAAGCCAATGACCTTTCCCATGCCCGGGAAATGTTTAAACAATCCATTTTGACTTCGGATATCAATGACTGGGTTTATTTTCTTTCATTTTCACGGCTGATGCGCATTCAGGAAACGTTTGGGAAACACCTGGAAGACAAACAGGCTCATCAAAAAGACATGGAAACCTTTATCGAAAAAGCCGCAGACTATAGAAAAAAGGCGACCGAATTTAAGGAAACCCTCACCGCGTTGATTACCCGGTTTGAATCGGGAAAACTCAATCATGAGGAAAGTGATGAGGTCTACGGCAAAATGGTGGATCTTTCACCGGAAAACCTGACCATCATAGGAAAGGCTGCTTTTTACCATGCTGAGAAAGGTGACTGGCTAAAGGCCGTTGATCTGATTGACCGCTATTTCAGCCCATCTCCCCGTGAAACAGGCCTTGGGCTAAGCCTTGGACTGCTCAAAGGAGAAATTCTGGCCGTTATGGGGAATAAAAAAGACTCGGAGGAATATCTCAAATCCTTTTCAAAGAATATCCGGGACCCATTTTACCGCTCCATTATCAGGCATATTCTGGAAAATACCAATGAAGAGCAGTTGATCAAGCTTGCAGGGAAAAAGCCTGAAAAACTCATCACCCTTCACACTGCTCTTGGATTATGGGCCGAAGGAGAACAGAATTCAGAAAAAGCCATTCATCATTACAGGGAAGCTTTAAGCACCTATCTTGATGGCTGGAATGAATATGCCCTTTCCCTTGGCAGGCTCACGGAATTAAGAAAGCCCCGGGACTGATCCCGACCCTGCCGAACCATTTTCCTTTTTTAGTTTGATCCAGGCCTCAAGTCGCTGTTTTACGATTTTCTCATACCCTCGATCACTGGGAAGATAAAACCGTGTGCCCTCAAGACTGTCCGGCAGATAGGACTGGGGGATAAAGGCGTCCTTATAGTCATGGGCATATTTGTAGCCTTCCCCGTATTTCATTTCTTTCATCAGCTTTGTCGGGGCATTCCGGATATGGAGCGGAACAGGCGCATATCCGGTTTCCTGAACCCTCTTTTTCACCTCTTTATGGGCCATGTAAACGGAATTGCTCTTAGGAGCCGTGGCCAGATAAACGGCTGCCTGGAAGATGGCGTCCTCTCCTTCGGGCGCACCGAGCATCCGATAGGATTCAGAAGCATTCAGGGTCATGGTCAAGGCACCGGGATCTGCCATGCCGATATCTTCTGTGGCAAACCGGACCATTCTTCTCAGCATATAATAGGGGTCATCTCCGGCCAAGAGCATCCGTTCAAGCCAGTAAACGGCAGCATCCGGGTCACTTCCCCGAAGACTTTTGATAAAAGCAGAAATCAGGTTAAAATGTTCTTCTCCGGCCTTGTCATATAAAAGGGATTTTTTTTCAACAGCTTCTTCCACATCCTGGATTGCGATCCCGGATATCCCGGCAAAATGGAGGACAACCGTCTCAAGATTGGCAAGAGCAATCCTGGCGTCACCGCCACAAATTCCTGCAATATGTTCCAAGGCATCATGGGTCAAGGTATCGCCTGGAAGACCAAGGCCCTTTTTTGAATCTGTCAAAGCCCGCTTCAAGATGCTGAGGAGACTCTGTTTTTCAAGACTTTTCAGGGTAAAGACCCGGCACCGGGAAACCAGAGCCGGAATCACCTCAAAGGAAGGATTTTCCGTGGTGGCGCCCACAAGGACGATGAGCCCGTTTTCCACATGGTGGAGAAAGGCATCCTGCTGGACCTTGTTAAATCGGTGAATTTCATCCACAAACAAAAGAGTCCGCCTTTTATACAAGGCCCGCCTTTCTCTTGCCTGTGCAATGATTTCCCGGATATCCTTAACCCCGGAGAGAACCGCGGAAATCTCAACAAATTCCGCCTTTGTGGCCCGGGCAATAATCCCTGCCAGGGTTGTTTTTCCGCATCCGGGCGGCCCCCAGAGAAGAAGGGAAAACACCCGATCATCCTCTATGGCTTTTCTAAGAAGGCTTCCTTTGGCCGTCAGATGCTCCTGACCCACGAAATCATCCAGGGTCTCAGGTCTCATACGGTCCGCCAGCGGCCGAAAAAAGGAACTGTCCTCTGTATGGTGGGAGTCAAACAGATCCATAGGCTTTAACTCATCCCCTGATCTCTTTCTCTTTTTTTCTTGCTGTGTTCTATTCTTTCTTTACCTTTTTTACGAATGTGCCGTTTCTTTTTCTGGAAAATTCGTTCATCTTCTTTTGATCCGCCGGAAAATTCAATCTTCCCGGATTTTTCCCTGAAATAAAGCTTGATGGGCGTTTTTTCTAGAGGGATCATTTCCCGCAACTGGTTGACAAGATACCGTTTATAGGAAAAATGAACCGCATCCGGAAAATTGACAAAGCAGACAAAGGTCGGGGGCTTGGTCGACACCTGGGTGGAATAGAAAAATTTCAAGCGCCGCCCGTTGTGCAAGGATGGCTCGGTCCTGCGAACCGCATCCTCTATGATCCGGTTCAAAAGCCCGGTATTGATCCTGTGGCAATACGCTTCATGAATTTTCACGACTTCATCCAGGATCTTGTGGCATCGCTGCCCGGTAAGGGCGGAAACCGTTATGGCCGGTGCAAAGGATAGGAATTTGGACTTGTACCGCAAATCCTCCATGTATTGTTTAACACTTTTGCGGTCCTCATCCAGAAGATCCCATTTGTTTAAGAGGAAAAGCGCTCCGCATCCCCTGTCTTCGGCATATCCGGCAATGGTGATATCCTGGTCGGTGATGCCCTCGTCCGCATCGATCAGGATCAGGGCCACATCACAATCATCAAGGCTTTTAAGGGATTTCACGATGGAAAATTTTTCAATTTTCTGTGTCACCTTTCCTTTTCTTCGGATGCCGGCAGTATCTACAAGGACAAATTTTTTGCCTTTATGTTCGACCTCAAGCTCAATGGCATCTCTGGTTGTCCCGGCCTTTTCATCGACCACCAGGCGCTTTTCACCAAAAAGCCGGTTGGCAAGGGAGGATTTGCCCACATTGGGCCGCCCCACGATGGCGATCCTGATCCGGGAATCATCCGCTTCTTCTGATTCATATTCGGGCAGAGCCGCCACCAGTTCATCTAAAAAATCACCCACTCCGATCCCGTGTTCGGCTGAAACCTCATAAAACTGATCCGTACCAAGGGAATAAAACTCGGTAAGATCATTGTGCTGTTTGTGGCTTTCAATCTTATTAATCAGATAAAACACAGGCTTTGACATCCGCCTTAAAAAATCAGCCAGCTCAAGGTCATAGGGAGACAGCCCTGATCGGCCATCCAGGATGAAAATCAGAACATCCGCCTCATCTGCTGCAATGGTCAATTGATCTTTGATCTGGGAAGCAAAATAATCATCATCCGAGCTTAAAAAGCCGCCGGTGTCAATGAGCGTGAATTCGATATCATTCCATTCGGCATCACCATAGTGCCGATCCCGTGTCACGCCGGGAAAATCATCCACCAGTGCCTGTCTTGAACGGGTGATCCTGTTGAACAGGGTGGATTTGCCGACATTGGGCCGGCCAAGAAGGGCTACAACGGGTTTCATATTTCAATCTCCAAAAAAATAACAATCATATCGCCTGTCTTATACAATATATTGAATTATTTATAAATAGTTAAGATGGGGCCTTTTCCTCTCTCATTTGGTCCAGGAAAACAGGACTGAACCGATGAAGAGAAAGACAAAGCTCATTAAAAGGAGGATGGTCACTTCAGATGAAACATCGGAAAGGGTTGCACCATCATTAATGATTTTTCTTGCTGCAGACAGAAAATGGGTCAGCGGTAATATCTTTGCTGCATGTTTAACAAAGTCGGATGCCCCTTCAATGGAAAACCACACTTCGGATAAAAACATCATGGGCCAGGAAATAAAATTAATGATACCATTGGTCAGTTCCTCATTGGTTCCCCGGCAGGCCAGGACCAATCCAAGGGACACAAGGCAGAGGATTCCTGAGAAAAAAACCACAAGGATATCCAGATATGATCCGTGCATTCTAAAAGAAAACAAAAAATTACAGCCGAACCAGACCACGGATGAGCTTAAGAGCATAATCAGTACCCGTGATACAAGCTGTGCTGTCAGATATTCAAACGCTGTCACGGGGGTCGCTTTAAGACGCTTCAGCACTCCAATGCGACGGTATCGGACAATGACATAGCCCACACCGAAAAGAGCTGAAAACATGATATTCATCCCGAGAATTCCTGGAAAAAGCCAGTCAATATACCGGATCTGGTCCCCTTTGATCTCCTGCCGGATCACTTTTGCGGCAAACGATTCTTCAGGGATGATGGATTCCTTGACCACCTTTTCCAGTATATATCCCTTGGGATTTGAATCATTGACCCAGTATTTCAGCTCCGGGCCCGCATTCTCAAGAAGGATATCGATTTTGTGATGCGACAGTTTGTCCAAAGCTTCATCACGGGTTTTAAAGGGCACGATCTTTATATGTTTATAGATTTTGAGCTTATCCGGAAGATGAAGATCCTGTAAAACCATTTTGTTTTCTTTTACAGGGAAAACCCCAAGTTTATAGTCCGACCCTGAATCGGAACTGAAAATCACCCCGAATCCGGCCACAATCAAAAAGGGAAAAAGAATATTCCAGCCAAACCCTGCCCGGTCCCGGAAAAATTCGTAATTTCTGGCCTTAAAAAGGGCCCACATTCTTTTGAAACTCAATTCACTATTCCCTTAAATTCTTACCAGTCAGTTTTAAAAACACGGATTCAAGGTTCTTCGGGCTTCCGTCCGCTTTGCAATGTTTTTCTATCAGGCTTTCAGGAGATCCCTGTTCAATAATGCGCCCCTTGTCCATTATGGCAATAGTATCACACAAACTCTCAGCCTCTTCCATATAATGGGTGGTGAGGATAATGGTTTTGCCTTTTTTATTGATATCCAGGATGATTTCCCAGATATGCTTTCTTGCCTGAGGATCAAGACCTGTGGACGGCTCATCCAGAAAAAGAAGCTCTGGATCATTTAAAAGCGCAAGACCGAGAAGCAGTCTTTGTCTCTGGCCACCGGATATTTTATGATTCATGTTTTTTCGGATATTGTCCAGCATGCACATGGCAAGCACCTCCTCCACGGGCAGGTGTTTATGATAAAAAGCAGCAAAGGTTTTCAGGGTCTCTTCCACCGTGAGAAAGGCTAAGAGCTCTGTATGTTGGAACTGGATACCGATTTCCTGGTTAAAGGTCCTGTCCCTTTCACCCCCCTTGTAAAGGATGACCCCGGAATCCTGGGGAATAATATTTTCCATCATTTCTACCGTGGTGGTTTTTCCGGCTCCGTTAGGGCCCAAAAGGCCAAAACAGCTTCCTCGTGCTATGGATAGGGAAATCCTGTCCACAGCCCGATGGCCGTTATATTTTTTTTCAAGATTTTGAACTTCAATCATACTGGGATTGCCTGTCATTGTAGAGGAACTGTCTGATAAAAAACTGCTGGATGATACTCGATATGAATTGTGGCGTCTCTCAATCAAGCATAAACATTTATATTTAGTCTTTGTTTTCTAAGTCTGAATTCTGTTTCAAGCTCTTTTTTTTCCAAAAGATACTTTTTTTCAAGCTGTTGCGTTTCATTATTTTTCCGTTGCTCCAATTCCGTGTTTTTTCTCTGATATTCGTTTTGGAGCTCTTTTGCTTTACTGGAAATATTTACAGTATCACTAGTCTCTTTAGATTCTTTTCTGTTTGAAGAAGAAGGATTTTCAAGATTAGAAGATCTATAAGAATTAGAAACATCAAGTTGAGCCTGATATCCAGATAAATTATTTATGCCGGATGTAGTGGTCAACATTTTTTGCCTCATTAACCTAATAGTTTTTAGCCATTATGTCAGTAGACGGAAAAATTCCCATCTAAATCAATCCATTACAAGATCCTATCTATAAATAACGCTATATCCCTGAAGTGTCAATAGTATTTGTAATGACCTGGATGCTTGGCATGGTTATAAATACAAGTCCTAAAACTAAAAAAATCGAAATGCCTTGGGGTATTTTGGGGATACTCAAAGGCATTTCGATTTTTTTTACTGGGGTAAAATTGGCGTCCCCAAGGGGATTCGAACCCCTGTCGTCGCCGTGAAAGGGCGATGTCCTGGACCGGGCTAGACGATGGGGACGCAATATCTTTTTTTGGTGGGCCGTGCTGGGCTCGAACCAGCGACTCTCTGCTTAAAAGGCAGATACTCTACCACCTGAGTTAACGGCCCATGGCCAATCAAAAAACAGGTGATATCTATATGATCTGAAAGTGATTGTCAACCCTTTTTTAGATCAGATCTTATTTTTTCCAGGCATCAGGCAGTATCACGAAGAGTTTTTACCTGAATCTCTTTTTTGGGTTTTTTAAGAGATACAAAATATCTATGTCTATCTGAGGGAGTTAAAAATGAATTGAGCTTTCGACCCAGAAGTCTTGGGTGAAGTTCGTCGGCAATAGCAAGAATGCCTTCGGTAATGATCTTTTGAAGAAAAAGCTCTTTCACCGTCCTTTCCCGTATCTTGGCTTCAAAAGGGAAAAATAGAAAATTGGCAAAAACAAGCCCGTACATGGTTGCAGTCAACGCTAAAGGAACGGTTTTCATGACGATAACCGGATCACCGACCCCTGCAAGCATCCCGATAATACCGACCACGCTTCCGACAAGGCCAAAACAAGGGGCTACATCCGCCATGGTCTGCAAGACTCTTATGGTTTCATCCCTTCTCATCCTGAAAAAATACATTTCAGCACTTAAGGTATCTTTAAGCTGTTCTTTTGAACATCCGTCCACAAGGAGTCCTATGGCCTGTTTCAGGAATGCAATGGTGGTTTCATCCTCATCTGCCTGCAGGGCCAGGACCCCTTTCAATCTTCTTCTTACAGACAATTTGACCAGAATTTTAACGACCTCACCAGGAGCTATTGTTTCACTGCCATAGGATGTTTTCAAGACCTTTAACAGAATTTCAATCCGATTCATTTGATAACCCAAAAAAGTGGCCCCGAGGGTTCCGCCGATAACGATCATCAACCCTGAAAGGTTCAAATAAAGACCAATATTTCCGGGAATCACAATCCCGGTTATAAACAGGATCAGACAAATCCCAAGTCCGATAATATTTTTCCGCGTCTGTTTAAAAAATAAAATCTTCTCCGGTTCCAACATCTTGCCTCCTTATCAGGACATGGCCGAATTAACGGCTTTTTTCCTCATTGGGTTTCTGCTTTAAAAGAATGATTTCAACCCGCCTGTTCAATTCCCGGTTCTTTGCTGTATCATTACTTACAACCGGATTAAAGGATGAATAGGCACTGACAAAAATTCGTTTTTCATCCACCCTTGAGATTTCGGTGAGATACCGCGCCACCATGCTGGCCCTTTTTGATGAAAGCTCCCAGTTGGTCGGATAAAGATCAGACCGCGTCGGGGAGTCATCGGTATGCCCTACTACATTTATTATATAATCATTCTCATTCAGTACCTTTGCGATCTGATCGAGTTGATACCGGGCACCGACTTTAAGATCAACCTGACCCGGATCAAATAAAAAATCTCCTGCGAGGACAATTCTCACAGAATTATCCTTTTTTAATTCAATAGAGTTCGGATCATTCATCATGACTTCGGATACAGCCTGTTTTGTCTGATCATACACCTCTGGCCGACTGGAATCGACCCCGATGTTCACAACCTCCCCGGGACCACTTTCAGACGACTTGCTTTTTCCTGGGCCTTCTTTGGAAGTGCTGATCTGAAAGACATACATAACAGTAAAAAAGAAAAACATGATCATCATAAGATCCGACCAGACCACCGACCATCTGTTCTTTTTTCTTTCCGGGTAATAGGACATGATTTCATCATAAAAATCCGATAAATTATCCCCGGCAGTAAATAAAGATATTTTTTTTTCTTCAAATTTCATCATTTTCCCTAATACATTTAAAAAGCCATCTCTTTTAGAAAAGCTGATAATCTATGGGCGATCGACTCAAACTCTAATTTCCTTTAGTATCTGTCCGGATTCAAAATTAAATACATAGCATGAACAATTTTTCCGGTTATTATCCTTTTTTGTATAGGTTAGCATGATTCATGCCAGTGTCAAAAGAATATCCATAAACAATAAGAATGGAATTCATCTTCTCAAACGAAATGTTGGCTGGAACCTCCAAGGCCTTTGCTCGATGAGAACTTGCACCGTCGAGCACCATCACAACATTCGGTAGCCATCATTTTTTCCGCGATACTACCCGGGATTTTTTTTTAAGTCCTCTTGAGCGGAGTCATCGGAGCTGGTTTGAATGCAACTTAGAATTATCATTCCGAGTAGTCATTCATCCACCATTCATCCCATCCTGTATTAAGAATGGCGTCGGCAATCTTTTGCCCGGTCTGAGTCAAAAGCCTCTTGAAAATAATGGGAAGCCATTTTTCAGGGCCTTTTAGTCCTGTGTCCATAAGTTTTTTCAATTCAAGGATAAAAGAAATTTGATCGGCATCATTTGCAAGTTTTGCTTCTTTTGATTCTCCCAGATTAAACTCATCTACCAGGCTTCTGATGTCATCACCAAATGGAACATGCCTGACCAGATGGGAAATGGCTTTTTTCTCATCGGTTTTACAATATTTCCTTTCCACATAATTCAGATCACCTGTCCTTGCCTCAGCAATATCGTGAACCAGGGCCATTGCCACAAGTTTTTCGCTGTCAACATCCGGGTTGAGCTTTGCCATGGCAAAACAGATAATGGCTGTCATGAAACTATGTTCGGCAATGGTTTCTTTTCCTGAACCCAAAAATGCATATCCGCTTCTTACGATATCTTTTAATAGTCTGACTTCAAATAACAGGTTGGCAATATGTTCCATTATAATTCCGTATCCATGATAATCGCAACAATCCTTGACTTTTTATAGAACAGGAGTTTAAATAAAGTCAAGAATTTGAAATTTAACTCTGGCAAATCAGGAGGCAATATGCAGTACGGAAGAACAATGACGGCAGCATTTGTTTTAACAATTATAGGATTTGTGCTCTGTTCATCCGGATTTGCTGAAGAAAATAAAGACTTTATCCCAGGAGAAGATTCAGGTTTTTATTATACCATTAAAAAAGGCGATACTTTGTGGGACCTGTCCCATAAATTTTACAATTCTCAATGGGACTGGCCCGGACTATGGGAAATGAATCAGAATATTAAAAATCCCCATTGGATTTATCCCGGGAAAAAAATCCAAATTTTCCTGAAAGAAAATGCTGCGGCAAAGCCTGCGGTTGCAAAAATTGAGGAGGTAAAAAAGGACATCCCTCCTGAAAAGATCATCCCCTCTTTTTCATTTTCGGAAATGGAGAAGATCGGGTTTGTAAAAAAGACCGCCGAACAGCCCCTCGGAAGCGTTGCCAAAGACCAGGACAACAAGATAATGATGTCTTCCAATGACATCATCTATATAAAACCTTCTGGAAAAGGAACATTGGTTCCTGGAAAGCTATATCATGTATTCAGTACCAGCCTGATTGAAAAGAAAACCAGCGATCAGACCTATACAGGAGTGAAGCACCTTATCCGCGCCCAGATCAGAATTCTTGAGCATAAGGTAACATATGTAACCGCAAAGGTAGTGAAAGCTTACAGAGATATCCGTGAAGGCGACATGATCATGGAGTACAATAGATGGGAACCGGTTCTGACAGTCGATGAAACCCCTCCCCCCATCAATGGAAAAATCCTTTGCTCAGAGGATGAGAGTTTAATGATCAATGATAACCGGATTGCCTTTATCGATATCGGCAACACCCATGTTAAACCGGGACAGATTTACTCTGTAATGAGAATAATCAAGACGGTTGACAACAACCTCTTTCCAAAAGATAAAAAAGATCTGGTTAAATTTGACAATATAAAAGCTGGAAAGCTTATTGTGCTTCATACCGAAGATATTTCATCCACTGTGATGATTTTGTCATCCAAGTATGAAATCAGCCCGGATGATATCGTCAATTAAGGTTATTTGCATCATCCTCCGGCTTTTCATGAAATCCAGTGTGTTATCTTTTATGATTCAGTTTACGGGCTATCCCTAATCCCATGTAACCCTTAAGATTTCCTGGTAAGTGGTCTGCCCGCTCAGCATTTTTCTGATACCATTCTCGCGCAGAAGAACAAGTCCTTCTTCAACTGCTTTTTTCCTAAGTTTATCCAATCCTGAATCACCTGTCGTCAAAAGCTTAAGCGATTCTGAATAGGGCATGATTTCATAAATCCCGGTTCGGCCTTTATACCCGGTATTCCTGCATTTTGAGCATCCTTTCCCGTGTTTAAGCCTTACAATGCCCTGAGATCGAATTTTCAGGCCAAGATCTTCCAGTTCCTTTGCATCCATTTCAAATTCCTGGGCGCAATAGGGGCATATTTTCCTGACAAGTCTCTGAGCCACAATTCCGTTCAGAGAAGAATGAATCAAATAAGGCGGAATTCCAAGATCCAACAGTCTGAATATCGTTGTTGCAGCATCGTTGGTATGAAGGGTGGAAAGTACCAGATGACCTGTCAGAGCAGCCTGAACTGCTGCCTGGGCTGTTTCAAGATCCCTTATTTCACCGACCATGATAATATCCGGGTCCTGGCGCAATATATTTCTCAATACTGAGCCGAAGGTAACGTTGATGGCTGCTTGCACGGCAATCTGGTTGAACTCTTCATGTATCATCTCAATAGGATCTTCTATGGTGGTGATATTCACCTTCGGAGAAGACAGCATTCTCAGGCTTGAATAAAGGGTTGTAGACTTGCCAGAGCCTGTGGGACCCGTCACAAGAACAATACCGAAGGGCATGGTGATGAGTTTTTTATATCTTTCAAAATCCTCTTCAAAAAAACCAAGACGTTCAAGATCCTGGAAAAGGATATCCGGGTCCATTATCCTTAACACCACTTTTTCACCAAATGCCACAGGAATTGTCGAAACCCGAATTTCGACCTCTTTATTATCCTTTTCCATTTTGATTCGGCCGTCCTGTGGTCTTCTTTTTTCAGCCATATCCAATCTGGACAAGGATTTTATCCTGCTGACAACTGCATTGTGAAGTTTTTTTGGAAGTTTGTAGACCGTATGAAGCACTCCGTCAATCCTCATCCGCACAAGACAAATATCCCTTTTGGGCTCGATATGAATATCACTGGCCTGCTGATCAAACGAATAACTGAAAAGATGATTTACCGCGTTTACAATATGCTGGTCTGTTGCGGGAAGCTCGTCAAAGGATTTTAAACTGACAAACTGCTCAAGATTACCGATGTCAATTCCTTTTGTGGAAAAGAGATCCTCGGCTGCAGCAATGGAATGTCTGAACCCAAAAAACTCACTGATGAGTTTTTGAATGTCTGATTTTGAACTGAGAACTGTTTTTACCTTTAGCTTTGATACCATTTCAACATCTTTAATCACTTCATAATTGAATGGATCGGGCGTTGCAACAATCAATTTACCTTCTTCAATCATCAATGGAAGCAGAAGATGCCTGGCAGCAAATGATTTTGATATGGTCCCGGTGACAAGATTAAGTTCCAGTTTCAAAGGGTCGATTTTTTTGTAAGGTATCTTCCAGGCTTCTGCCAGGGTTGAATAAACCAGGTCTTCGTCAATAATCTTTCCTGGCTCATTGTTTATTTCCAGTTTTAAATACAGAATAACATCTATAAAGGATATCAGATCGGCCTGCTGCTCCTGAGATAGTTCATTATCATTTGCCTTGACCTTCTGTTTTAAAAGAATCGTTCTCACCCTGATTTCTTTCTTTAAAAGATCCTGGGCCTGTTCTCTTGAAATTAACCGGGCAGCCATAAGCGCTTTACAGATATTCTGCGAAGAAAATCTTTTGTCCTTCTGATTCTGCATAAGATTTTTTTCCTGACGGATATAGGGTTTAAGAATTTCTCTCATATATATGGATAGCATATCAAATTGTAAAGTCATAAGATTTTTTTGAATCATCCAGAGTCAGCCTATCCATATCATGTTGCGCGTTTATCTTTAGCGAGGGGGAAGAGGAGATCCCTTTGCTTTTTAAAAAAAATATCACTTGACTTATATTAGCATTAGTATAGAGTTACAAAAATGTGCTGCTATGTGAGACGCACAAATGTTTCCTCCTTAAGGTGTACATCCTATTTTTCAAATGTGATTTACTCCCAAAGTTCGAAGCTACTATTTTTTATTTTTTATTACAGGAGACTGCCAATATGGCTACTGGTATTGTAAAATGGTTTAACGATTCAAAAGGTTTTGGATTTATCGAGAGAGAAGACGGTGGAAAAGATGTTTTTGTACACCATTCAGGTATTAACACAACAGGTTTTAAATCCCTCAATGAAGGGGCCCGTGTTTCTTTCGATATTGAAGAAGGACAAAAAGGACCTTCAGCAGCAAATGTAACCGTGATTTAGTTAACCCGTTTTATTTGCTTTAAAAAAAATTATTTCGAAGACTTTTAAAATATAGCCTCTGGACACTATCATGTTCAGGGGCTTTATTGTTTTTTAAAAAAACCATTTCGTTATTCATAATATCTCAATCCTATACTTGTTTCCTACTTCTATTTTCCTTGACATTGAACCGCTTGTCTGGGCAAATACCCAGATTGTGTCAAGTGAAAGGGAAAAATGACCTATCTGAAATTATTATTAACGGCTATCTTCTGGGGAGGCACCTTTATTGCGGGCAAATGGCTTTCCATAAACGTGGATCCTTATTCCGCAGCTTTTTTAAGATTCCTGATCGCTTCTTTTTTTCTCATTTTTTTGACCCTGAAAATCGAAGGCCGTCTTCCAGGAGTTTCTCCCGGAAAACTGTTGATTGTCATTGCCCTTGGGTTTACCGGTGTCTTTTCTTATAACCTGTTTTTTTTCTCAGGGCTTGGCCATATTCAGGCCAACCAGGCATCTCTGATCATTGCTTGCAATCCCATTTTTATCAGCCTCTGTTCGGTTCTTTTTTTTAAAGAGCGTCTTAATATTCTGAAAATCATCGGATTATGCCTTTCTATTACAGGAGCCCTGATTGTCATATCAAAAGGTAATCTTTTCAAAATATTTGATTCCGGTATCGGAAAAGGCGAACTTCTGATTTTTGGGTGTGTGATATCCTGGGTTACGTATTCTATTCTTGGCAAGAGAGCCATGAATGATCTGTCCCCCATAGTTTCCGTCTGCTACTCATCCATTGCCGGTACGTTTTTACTCTTTTTTCCGGCCTTGAATAAAGGGATTTTTACAAACCTTTTAAACTACAGCCCTTTAGAATGGACCTGTCTTTTTTATCTTGGTTTTTTTGGTACTGTGCTGGGGTTTTTCTGGTATTATGAAGGGATCAAAGAAATCGGCCCTATGAAAGCTGGCGTTTTTATCAATTTTGTTCCCATTAGTGCCATCATCATGTCTTTTTTTATTTTAAATGAACCATTAACCATATCGCTACTGGTGGGTGCCATATTTGTGATAGCAGGCGTATATCTTACCAATATGCCCAGTCATATCCATAAACAGAATCAACCATAGAAAATAATGGAGCAAAAATGAATCGGGTTATGAATTATTGGAAAAAATGGAGATTTACAGGTTTGAAGCTGTATTTATACAAAAAAAATATATTTTCAAATTATATCACTTTTAATCTTCCTGAATTAGAAGAAACGATATATTTGAGGCATGATACATCAGATGTCAAAACATTTGATAAAGTTTTTTTGGAAGATGAATACGATTTCAAACCCGATCATCCACCCGGATTTATTATTGACGCAGGAGCCAATATCGGTGCTGCATCTGTATATCTGGCGCACAAATACCCCAATGCCAGAATTATCAGCATTGAACCGGAGAAAAGCAATTTTAAAATCCTGTTAAAAAATACAAAAAACTACAAAAACATCTCCTGTCTTAATAAGGCATTATGGCATATCAATGAGCCCTTGGTTATTAAAAACCCTGATGTCAACAAAGAATCATTTGAAATTCAACGGAGTAATTTTACAGGGGACGATCTCATTGAAAGCATAACAATAAACCAACTCGTACAAGATTACGATATTCCCAATATTGATATTCTGAAAATAGATATTGAAGGTGCTGAAAAGGAAATTTTTTCCCATAATACAGAATGGATAGACAAAGTGAGTCTGATTTTTATTGAATTTCATGATCGGAAGACACCTGGATGTAAAGAATCTTTCTTTAAGGCTATAAAAGCGTATGCTGAAAGAACTTACCAAAAGGGAGAAACAGCAATTGTTGTAATGAAACCACATCACTGCGAAATAGAATAAAATAAGGCTGCCGGATTATGCAATTGCACATTCGGCAGCCTTGTCTACCCTAAGTATTTTTTCTGAGCTAATCTTCTTCTACAACAATAGCATCTTCTTCACAAACTTCAACACAGCTTTCACAGCCCATGCATTCTTCAGCATTTACAGGAACAGATTTTTCATCTTCCATTTCAAATACTTCAACCGGACATACGTCTACGCATTCTTCACAACCCACACATTTGGATTGGTCAACAATTGGATGAAATCCCATTTTAAATATCCTCCTTAAGTAAGATTAACATTATTATATTATAAATTCATTCTTTAAATATAATCTGTATAAAAACGCATTTATAACATGTAATTCACTAAAATCAAGTTTTTTATCACTTTATTCTAATCAGACAGACTGCTATCTGTCTATCTCTAAGATTAAAGAGATTGTGAGTATTATCCCCGGAAAAAAGACTTAATTTTATCTGTCCTGAAAGAGAACATCCATCCTTCACTTCAGTCAGATGATTCTGCCGCCTATCATCGCCTTTTGCAACGCCTCTGAGTAGTTCAGAGACCTGCCGCTGCCATTCGGGTTTATTTTCACAATCATTTTCATGCACTTTTATCGGATCGATGTCAAGGGCATTTATCACATCAGAACAAATAGTCTCAAGATAATCAACCACGGCCTCACTGGTCGTTACAAATATCGGAATTTCGCCAGCTTTTTGGAAGGCATTGTGGTAAACCATAAGCCTTGACCAGGCTTCAATCCGCTCACGGGTCATTACTGCACCTGGATCATGAATGCCCTTTTTTTCCCCTGCTACCAGTGCATCCATTGGCTCTCCTTCCCCCAGAAGGGTTGAAAGCATCCTGTTCTTTGTTCTATCAATGTTCCTGAGTTGAAGATCAATGCTCTCTTTTTCTTCATCACACTGTTTTGCCATCTTTAAAAACAGCAGGTCCCGATGCAATACATCCTTTTCTGACCGTTGTGGTTCTATTCTCTTTTTTGTGCCCCTGATTTGTGCTTTGATGGCTGACAGATCTGAATCACTTGTAAAATAAGGACTGTCCTTTATCAGAAATCTTAGATTATGTTCGTTTCCCTTATGCAACTTTACCCAGGCCATATATTGTTCAAATGTATAATCAACTGAAGAGAGATCATCCTTTGATGAAAAAACCGGCACTGCCCTGCCGCCATCGACCAGTTCCTGCAGCCACGGGTGATGCTTTAAATCCGTGGCCGCAGGAAAAAAGGAAAATGATGGGAGAAAAATCTGAAGCGTATCCATCTGATCCTGTGAAATATGGGAAAAAGGAAAAAAGATATACTGTCCTGTCATATTTCCACCTTTTTATCATGAATCCTGACACCCAAAGCAGCTAATTTGTCCCTGATCCTGTCTGCCAGTTCAAAATTATTCTCATCTCTCGCCAGTTCACGGTCTTTTATTAAGTTTCGGATATTTTCCGGATATTCAACCATTTTATCAAAATTAAATATCCTGAGGATTGCATCCATATCCCTGAAACATCCCAGAAGCTTTTTAGCGCTTTCAGGGTCAAGTTTATTCTGATTGATAAGGCTGTTAATGGTTTTCACGCTTGCCAGCAATGAAGATACAACACCGGATATCTTCAGGTCATCTTCCATGGATTTCAAAAAAACTGACCGGATATCGTACAGGAGTTGATCTATTCCTTCAAAAACCTCTCCTTCCTGAATCGCATTCAGAGTATCAAGGCACCGGTTGATTTTATCCAATGTGTACTGGGCCTCTTTCAGCGATTGTTCAGAAAGATGAAGGGTTTTCCGGTAATGATTGGAAATAAGCCAGAAACGAAGGGTTTTCAGTTCCCAGCCCTGATGGGTGAGATATTCAAGGGTCAAAGACTCCATATTCGGCACTCCAAGAGATCCGTCATACTTCACCGGCGCACAGTGGAGCCAATACCGGGCAAGGGATGACCCTTTGGCCGCCCTTGCAATGGCAACCTCATTTTCATGATGGGGGAAAATAAGTTCACGGCTCCCGGTTTGAATATCAAACTCATCCCCCAGATATTTCATGGCAATGGCAGCGCACTGAAGGTGAAGTGATGGACGGACATTTCCCCATTGAGTTTTTATCCCAACCCCTCTTTTCAGCTCTGAAAGCCGGACCCGTTTGAACAGTGTAAAATCCTTCGGGTTTCGTTTTTCATATTCATCCAGATCAACAGTGGCTCCCGGTTTGATCTTATCGAGATCAATTCCGGAAAACTCCCCATACCCGGGCAGGCTTGAAATATCGAAATAAAGGGAATGCAGTTTTTCATAGGCATGCTGCCTGGATTGAAGCTGGATTGCCGTCTCGATCATCTCATCAAAATGATCCGATACTTTCGGATATGCTTCAGCCGGACGAATCTTTAGTTTTTCAAGATCTTCTCTGAAGAAATCGAGATACTGCTGTGTAAATCCGGGAAGCGTCATCCCTTCCTGCTGTGATCCCTGGATGGTTTTGTCATCATAGTCGGTAATGTTCAATATATGATTGACGCTGATATTATGATATTCGATATACCGGATGAGGAGATCAGTAAAGGCATACCGCCTGAGTTGACCGATATTGAGTCTCTGATGAACCGTAGGGCCGCAGGTATAAACTGAAACCTTACCTTTTTCAAGCGGTTCAAATGGTTTTTTTAATTTTGAAAATGAATTAAAAAGAGTCAAGGCAATATTATTTTCCACAGAAAAAAGGCTCGTGGATAGATACCTTTCCCCGCTGTCCGGAAAGATAACC
>JAIFMF010000001.1:23556-33582 GCA_020048635.1 Desulfobacula sp.
CCACAACAACGCCGGTTTTAATCTTTCCGGCTTCATCAATGGCTGCGGCCATGGCTGCCCCGCTGCTCATGCCGACAAAAATACCTTCCTCGACCGCCAGCATACGAGCCATCTGAAAAGCGGTTTCATCATCAATATTCACTTTTTCATCAAGCAGGCTTTTATCCATTATTTCAGGAGTATAGGATTCCTTCATATTTTTTAGCCCCTGTATCTTATGGCCAAGGTAAGGTTCTACACAGATGATCCGGATGTCACTGTTATACTCTTTCAGTCTTCGGGAAAGCCCCATAAGGGTTCCACTGGTACCTATGGTTGCCACAATACTGGAAACCGATCCTCTGGTCTGGTCGATAATTTCAGGACCTGTTGTATGATAATGGGCTTTCCAGTTGGCATCATTATTATATTGATCCGTAAGAAAATATTTGTCCGGATTTTCCCTTGCAAGTCTGTAGGCTTCTTCAATGGCACCATCAGACCCCAGCCGCCTGGGGGTTAAGATTATCTGGGCGCCCCTTGCACGCAAAATACTTTTGCGCTCTTCGCTTGCATTCTCAGCCATGGTAAGGGCAATTTTATACCCTTTAACGGCACAGATCATGGCAAGGCCGATGCCTGTGTTTCCGCTTGTAGCCTCAATAACTATTTTATCATGGGTCAATTCTCCTGATTTTTCTGCCTCCGTGATCATATAAAGGGCAGCCCTGTCTTTTACTGATCCGCCTGGGTTCATATATTCAAGTTTGGCAAAAATTCTAACCCCTTTGACGGGGTTCATCTTTGTAATCTCCACAAGGGGAGTATTGCCGATGGAATCTAATATTGAAAATGCCATTTTCTCTTACCTTTACCCTTACAAACAATGGAAATCATGTATTCAGGCTTGACTTTTAAAGTATAAAATGGCTTTATACAGGAAATTCGAAAGATGTGCAATTTTTTACTGGAAAGAACATGACCTCTTTTTCAAGGTGGGGGTACCTGCTGGCTCACGCAGCAGTTACTTTTTTTTATTGTCTCATTTTTTTACAGGCTTCAGTTTTAGCTGCTCCTCAGTCTGAAAACCCCAAAGAAATCCCCTGGCACATATCAGCTCACAGCGTAACATTTGATGATAAACGAGACCTTTATATTGCCGAAAAAGAGGCGGTGATCACGGGTGGCAAAACTCGCCTTGAGGCGGACTATGTTGAGTTTTCAAACAAAACAAAAGACGCTTTTGCTCAAGGCAATGTCATTCTTATCTCCGGGGAAGATTCAATTTCATGCGATGCCATGAACATCAATCTTGAAACAGAAATCGGCACCATTAATAAAGGCACCATATTTATTCAGAAAGATAATTATTATATCAATGGTGAAAATATAAGGAAAACAGGTGAATTCACCTATAGTGCTGAAAAAGGAACTATCACCTCCTGCTCAGGAGATTCGCCCGACTGGAAAATTTCCGGCAGGGATGTAAACGTCACCATCGAAGGATATGGCAGTGCCAGGGATGCGGTCCTCTGGGCAAAGGAAATCCCTGCTGCCTACACCCCTTATCTGATGTTCCCCGTCAAAACAAAACGCCAGACCGGGTTCCTGATTCCGGAGGTTTCAACCTCCAAAAGAAAAGGCTATCAGTACGAGCAGCCTTTCTTTATTGCCATTTCCGAAAATACCGATGCAACCATTTACACAGATTATATGTCGGACCGGGGAACAAAAACAGGTGCTGAATATCGGTATATTCTTGATAACAGGTCAAAGGGAGCCATTTTTTTCGATTATCTTAAGGACAGTAAAATTAATGACGGAACAGCAGCCACTGAAAACTACAGCTTTTCCACAACATCCCAGAGGACCAATACAGATCGATACTGGTTCAGAATGAAACACAATCAGGAACTTCCCAATGGCTTCTCAGCCAACCTGGATCTTGATGTAGTCAGTGATACCGATTATCTCCATGAATTCCAGGACGGCCTTACAGGCCACAGACAAACCAGGGCGTATCTGGAATCTGAATTTGGAAGAAGCCTGGATGAGTATGACCAGACCATTCGAAGAAACCGGTTGAATGTCAATAAATCATGGTCAACCTCTATATTGAATATGGATGCTCTCTGGTATGACAATGTCGATCTGAGACGACAGGGTGCAGACGATACCACGCTTCAGACCCTTCCGGCTATTCAGTTTGATGCTTTCAGGCAACAGTTCAGCGACTCACAATTCTATTATTCCCTTGACAGTGAACACCGGTCTTTCTATCGGCAGGACACGACGGCAACTCTGGTAAAAGGCCAGAGAACTGATTTTTATCCCAGAGTTTATCTTCCTATGAGGTTCAATAAAATCTTTTATTTTGAACCCTCCCTCGGAGCCAGAGAAACGCTCTGGTATACCGATGATTTCATATCTAAAAACAGAAATTCTGATAATTTTAGGGCAAGACACATGGCAGACTTTGGTGCAGAAATTTCAACAAAAATATTTAGAACCTTCAGCACGGATAATTCTTTTGCCGAAAAGGTCAATCATGAAATCATTCCAAAACTACAGTACTCTTTAGTCCCAAATGTGCATCAAAATGACCTGCCTTTATTTGATTCCCTGGATAGAATAGCTGAACAGAACCTGATCACCTGGAGCCTGACGAATTATTTTATTTCCAGGCAAACCTTTCTTACACCCCAGGGGAAAGAGATCCGAACCTATCGTGATTTTGCTTATGCCCAGCTTTCACAAAGCTATGATATTAAAAAACAAAAAGAGAACAATGACAAACTTTTTTCAGATATCTTGTTGACCGGTTCGCTGGACCTGAATGAATTTATTGCTGTTAATGCCGATTTTTCGTGGTCTCCCTATGATAATGAATATAAAATATTCAACATTGGAAGCACTCTCAAAGACAAGAGAGGAGATGCCTTGGATGTAGAATACCGTTATAACAAGGACCTTCTGGAGTCCATATATTCGGAAATAGATATCGCTCTGACCGATAAATTAATCGCCTACTATTCGGTTGAAAAAAATCTGAGGGATGACAGAACCGTCCAGACTCAAGCGGGGTTCATCCTGACAAAAGACTGCTGGAGCTTTGATCTTGCAGCCACTGAAACGAAAAATGACTTGAGCGTTGGAATTCTGGTCAGTCTCCACGGTATCGGAGAGCTCGGTGGTGGACCCAGGAAGGACTTGATTTCTGATCCAAACTATCGAAATCGGAGATTTGGCTATAGATGACAGATCAATTGAACTGGTTTGCACTTTTAACAAAAAGTAATTTTGAGCGAACGGTTTATAACAGCATCCTTAAAAAAAAAATCTCAGCCTTCCTGCCTCAGATAAGACGGAAAAGCATACGAAAAGATAGAAACCTCATGGTTGAATATCCTCTTTTTCCCGGTTATATTTTTGTCCGGTCAACTTTTCATGCAGCAGATCAGCTCAACATTCTAAAAACAATTGGTGCTGTCCGACTCCTTGGAACTAAAACAGGCCCTGTGGCCATACCGGATATTCAGGTTGAATCCCTGAAAATTCTGACCAGCTCCAATATGGATCTCATCACAGGCTCAAATATCAGCTTGAAAAATGGAGATCCAGTCATGATCATTGAAGGACCTCTGGCCGGAATCAGAGGAGAATACATCCGGCAGAAAGGCAAAGGCCGTGTGGTTATCAAAATTGATCTTCTGGGGCAATTTGCAGGAACTGAGATAGAAGAAGATAAAATTGAAAAACTCCCCGAATTATTGGCATAAGTCCTTGACTTTTTATGAAATTTTCAATAGAAACAAAAAAAGAGAAAGATAGGTTCAACAGAAACAAAAAAAGAGGTGGTATGAATAAGCTTGAATTGATTTCAGGACTAAAAGATAGGGCCAATCTGACAAAATCCGAAGCAGCAGATGTCATCAATCTATTTTTTGACTCACTTTCCGATGCCTTTAAAAATGGAGACCGGGTAGAGATAAGAGGCTTTTGCAGTTTTCACATCAAAGAATATAAAAGTTATACCGGCAGAAACCCGAAAACCGGTCAAAAGGTGACTATTCCACCCAAACGCTTGCCTTTTTTCAAATGCGGAAAAGAGCTAAAGGAGCGGGTGGATTATTAACAAAATGGGAATTGATCAAACCGCGTCTGATTTTGATCAAATGCAACACCAATCCGAGGCCTTTCTAGAATTAACACATATCATTCAGACAAAAACGATTCCAAATGCCCTTCTTTTCTACGGTCATGAAAATACCGGCAGAAAAGAAGCGGCTTTGATATTTGCAAAAGGGTGCAACTGTAAAACCGGGACAGCACTTTTCTGCAATACCTGCACCTCTTGCCGTAAAATTAACAATAACAGTCACCCGGATATGATATTTATCGACCCCCCGACTGGGAAAAATATTATTACCATATCCTCGATCCGGGAACTTGGAAGCACCCTCTCTTCCAGACCCAATGAGGCAAAATACAGGATGGTGCTCATTTCAAATGCTGATGCAATGAATGTTCAGGCTCAGAATGCATTATTAAAAATGCTTGAAGAACCCCCGGAAAATACTTTTTTTATTCTCATGGCAATTAAAATCGACCTGCTCCTTCCGACCATCATCTCCAGATGCCGTAAAATCAGGTTTAAGCCCTTGAGCAGCAAGATCATTGCAAGGCGCCTCATTTCTGAGTTTCAAACTGATCCGGAGATTGCCCATATTGTATCTGAAACCGTTGATTCCGCCTTCAGAAAAATATTGGCCTGTCTAAACCTGACCAGTGAAAAAGACTCCTGTGAAAAAGAAGGATTAAACTGGGTCAGAAGAAGAAAATGGCTTCTGGAAACCCTCATTGACATGATTAAAAATGATAAAGATGCCGTAACAAAAGGGTTAATGCTGTCTCAGAAATTATGCCTTGAACCCGACTTTATAAGTGACGCCTCAGCCATTATGAAAACCTTTTTCAGGGATCTGATGATATTTCATATTCTTCCTGAAAAAATAGTTAACCTTGATTTTTTTGATTCTTTTTCACATATTAGTCAAATGGTGCATAAAGACTGCTATTTTGAATGGTTGAAATGTCTTTATAAATCGGAAAAAAAAATAGAAGCCAACTGCACACTGAGGCTGGTCCTGGACAGTTTTTTCCTTACGATTACAGGGAACAGAAGGAAAGTTTGTGTATGATAAAAATAGCTGGCGTTAAATTTAAAACAGCAGGAAAAATATATGATTTCAACAGCAGCGCCTTTGTACTGAAAGAAGGAGATGCCGTCATTGTCGAAACTGAACAGGGACTTGGATTTGGAAAAATTGCCATCCCTCCGGCTGAAGCGGAACAAACAGAGAGAGAAATTAAGCAGATAGTCCGCATGGCCACAAAAGAGGATTTCCTGAGAATGGAAGAAATCAGGAGCATTGAAAACAATGCTTTTAATTTCTGTATTAAATGCATCAATGATTTGGACCTTCTTATGAACCTGTTCAGCGTTGAATGTGCTTTTGACCGAAATAAGCTGACTTTTTTCTATACAGCCGACGGCAGAATTGATTTCAGGGATCTGATTAAACTCCTGGTGAAAGAATTCAACATCCGGATTGAAATGCGCCAAGTCGGAATTCGCAATCTTTCAAAACATTGCGGAGGGGTAGGCAAATGCGGGAGAGAAATCTGCTGTTCATCATTTCTACCGTCATTTGAACCTGTCTCCATTAAAATGGCCAAAGAACAGGGTCTGTCCTTAAACCCCACAAAGATATCCGGGGTTTGCGGACGGCTCATGTGCTGTCTGACTTTTGAGAATGAAACCTATAAAAGCCTGAAACGGGATATGCCCAAACTCGGAAAAAAAATAAACCTCAAAGAGGGACAGGGGAAAGTCGTCCGCCAGAATGTCCTGAAGGAGACAGTCACTATACGCATGGAGGACAATTTGGAAATCGACAGAAATATTCATGACCTGGAATATTAAAGAAACAGGAAAAAGATGAAAACAAAAATACAATATTTCACCACCCCCATATATTACGTCAATGCCAAACCGCATTTAGGCCATGCCTACACCTCCATTGCCGCTGATGTGGCGACACGGTTCAGGAAGATGGCCGGGTATGACACCTATTTTCTCACGGGAACCGATGAACACGGGGATAAAATTGTCCAGGCAGCAGAAAAAGAAAATACAAGCCCTAAGGAATATGCAGACAAAATCAGCAAGCTTTTTCAGGATCTTCTCCCCGCATTGGATGTTGAAAACAACGATTTTATCCGGACAACGGACCCGGCTCATATCAAAATTGTGGAATCCGTTCTTTCAAAAATTTATGATTCAGGAGACATCTATTTTTCAAGCTATGAAGGGATTTATTGTTTTGGATGCGAACGATTTTATCAGGAAAGGGAACTGGTAGAGGGAAAGTGCCCGGATCATGGGGTTGCCCCTCAGAAAATCAAGGAATCCAATTATTTTTTCAAAATGAGCAAATACCAGGACTGGTTGATTGACCATATCAAAACCCACCCCGGATTCATCTCTCCTTTGCAGTATGAAACTGAAATCCTTTCTTTTTTGAAAGAGCCCCTGGAGGACCTTTGCATTTCCCGGCCAAAAACCCGCCTGACCTGGGGTATCACCCTGCCCTTTGACAAAGATTATGTGACTTATGTGTGGTTTGATGCCCTTGTCAATTATATTTCCGCCCTGGGCTACCCGGATGAAGACCTGTTTAAAAAATTCTGGTCAAGTACCCGTCATTTTGTAGCCAAAGATATTATCAAACCCCACGGGATTTACTGGCCCATAATGCTGAAGGCTGCAGGCATAGAAATATACAACGGATTAAATGTTCACGGGTTCTGGAATGTCAAAGGCAGCAAAATGTCAAAAAGCATCGGCAATGTGACAGATCCCCTGGAAGTTATCAAAGAATACGGCATTGACCCGTTTCGATATTTTCTCATGAGAGAAATGCCCTTTGGCCTGGATGCCAATTTTACGGAAGACATTCTTGTAACAAGGATCAACTCTGATCTTGCCAATGATCTCGGCAATCTTTTCTCACGGGTTCTTTCCATGACGGTAAGATATTTCAAAGGAGAGGTTCAGGCTTCTCATCCTGAAATTGAAAAAGAACGAGGTCTTTCTCTTGCGCCTCAAGCAGAAAGAACCATTGAGGATTTCAGGCAGGCAATGTCCTTATGCGAATTTCACAAAGGTGTGGGAGCGGTCTGGCAGTATATTCGTTTCATGAACAAATATATTGATACAACCGAGCCCTGGGTGCTGGCAAAAAATAAGGTCACACTCCCTGTCCTTGAAACCGTCCTTTATAATCTCATTGAAGGGCTAAGGGTTGTTTCCTGCTTGATTTGTCCCATCATGCCGCAAACTTCGACAAAAATGCAGAAAGCACTTGGCATTACGAAAACGGATAGGGGATTTTATTCCCTGGAGGAAACATCTGTGTGGGGACAGGTAAAAAAAGGCACCCTCATCCAGCCCCCTGAAATTTTATTTCCTCGGATTGATACAAAAAAAGCCACGCCGAAAACGCCTGTCTCAGAAGCAAAGTCCTTCACTCCAGTCCTGAAGGAAGAAATCACCATTGATGATTTTTTAAAAATAGATCTTAGAACCGGAACCGTGATTGCGGTTGAAAAAGTAGAAAAATCTAATAAACTTTTAAAACTGACGGTGGATCTCGGTGCTGAGACCCGGCAGATCATCGCCGGGATTGCAAAGGATTATACTGCCGATGGAATCATTGGAAAACAAGTGATTGTTGTGGCCAACCTGAAAGAGGCAAAACTTATGGGAGAACTGTCCCAGGGAATGGTTCTTGTGACTGATGCCAAAAAAAAGCTTGTGCTTTCAGGATTTGATGGAAAAGTTGAACCCGGCCACCCGGTTAAATGAACATATTGAAACCACAAATACAAAAAACGAGGGAGCATTTTGGATAATAACAGCAGAGATAACTCCTGGCGGGAGTTTCAATTAGAATATATTGTTCAGAAAAAAAAGAGGGAGCATTTCATCAGAACGTTAAAATCCATTGTAGGCGTTTTAACCCTTGTTTTTCTTTTTGCCGGTATATTCTTTTTAAATATCGAGGTGCCTGAAAAAAATACAATTTCTTCTTCTATCCCGGATGAAAGACCTGAGGAGGTGACTCAAACGCCACTTCCATCATCTCCATCTCCATCACCATCACCGGAGACAGGCAAATTCTCAAAAGAAAAAATTTGCAACATCCTTTCAAAAACAGATATTTCCAAGACCGATAAGAATATTTTTCTTGTGGATACCCCGGAAGCCAAATTTAAAATATTCACCAGCATTGATACCCCTCTCCAGGAATACCTCTTATCCGTTATCAGCCAGTTAAAACAACTGACACGGGGAAAACCCCAAAGGATTGCCTTTGTCGTCATGGAGCCAGATACAGGAAAAATCATTGCCATGACGGGTTATGATTTAAATAAACCACAAAGCAATCCCTGTCTTGAATCAGATTACCCGGCTGCCAGCATCTTTAAGATTGTAACCGCGTCCGCAGCCGTTGAAACCCTGGGATATAATCCTGAGACACAATTGTATTTCAACGGTAATAAATACACCTTATACAAAGGCCAGGTTACGGACGGAAACAGCAAACGTGCCTATCAAATTTCTTTTTCCAGCGCCTTTGCGGAATCCGTGAATCCGGTATTCGGAAAAATCGGAAAAAACCGTCTTGGAAAAGAAAAACTTGAATCCTATGCCAATGCCTTTGGATTCAACCAGATCATTCATTCGGAATTGCCTTTTGTTTCCGGCAGTTTTGAAACTAACAGCAACGAGTTCCATCTGGCCGAACTTGGCAGCGGCTATAACTATGATACCACCATTTCACCTGTCTTCGGGGCTATGCTCATATCTGCTGTTGTCAATAAAGGACGGGTCATGATGCCGACCCTTGTAGAACATGTCACGGACTCCGGTGGTGACGTGATCTACAAAAGCGAATCAACCCCTTATAAATCCCCCATAACCCCGAGAACCGCAGAAACCATGATGCAAATCATGCAGAAAACCATAACCGTCGGAACTGCTAGAAAATCGTTCAGAAATGCGTCCAAAGATCCTGTTCTTTCCAAACTCATCATGGGCGGAAAAACCGGCTCTCTGAACAACAGGGAACACACCATCAAATATGACTGGTTCACAGGTTTCGGCAAAGAAAAAAATGGGAATAAAAAAATTGCCGTGGCCATCGTTGTCGGTCATGGTGAATATATCGGCACAAAATCCAGTGCCTATGGAAATATGATTTTAAAACAGTATTTCAAAAACAAACCTGACACCCATGCCCAATTATAGGGACGTTCTTACTCGGAGGAATAATGATTAAGCCCATAACTGCTTCTTTGAGCATACTTAAAAAGCTATTTTCTTTGAACATTGAAATCGGAACCTCCATTGCAAACGCAAAAAAAAATTCCATTATTTTTCTACCTTATCAGCCAAACACCCTTTTCTGCGGGATATCTGCCGTTGTTGCCTTCAAAGGAACCCTTCAATCATCCTCCCGCTCTCTTCTTGACTCTCTGAAGGAAAAGGCTTTTTCATTAAACGACAAAACCGTATCCGCCATAACTCACTCCATTCAGAATAATTTTCTAGGGGGAGACGATTTCTTAAATGATTTTTATGAGGAATGCCAGGGACTAAAACAGGAAAAGACTTTTTCCGATATCTTTTTTGACCGTGACAAACAAGACCTGCTCGAATCCCTCAAAAATAATCTGGAAAAACTGGCGGCCGATCAGAGCATTCAGTTTAAAAATAAAATCTCAGGTTTTTCATCTGCTGAAGCTGAAGCCATTGCCCAGCGAATTGAAAGACTTTACGACATCTCATGGTGTATCAAAAAAGAAATCCTTGAAAATATAGCTGCCATGGAAAATCTTGCCCTGGGCCTTAAAAATTCTGGAACTGTGAAGGGGCTAAGTGTATTCAAGAGAATCAATGCCGTATTAAACAGCATTGAC
>JAIFMF010000049.1 GCA_020048635.1 Desulfobacula sp.
GCTAATTGTATAGTATGAACGTAAGCAATTTAATTCCTCTTTTATACGAAATAATCGCACAAAAAATAGCTGGATCTGTCACATAGGAATATTCAATTCTTACCCCTGACTTTTTGGGATCTTACGTCCTAACCAGATAGGCATGGAATATTCTAAGAAAAATTTTCAATGGAATATAAAAAATGCATTAGAGGCGTTAAAAATGTTTTGGAAACATTCTGAAACTCGGTTCCGATTGAAAGCTGCCCCTGCTCTCTTCTGACATTGCGAACAATTGCAAGAGCTCCAACTTCTTCGGACAGCCCGGGAAATTGACAGTAAACTCTGACCAGATCATTATCTTTCAGTATATTCAGGTTTTCTTTATTATCATTATATTTGAACCGCAGGCCATTTTTGCTGATATCAAAAACGACAATGGGAAATTCTATTTTTTTTGCCTCAACCCTGCCGGGAATAACAACAAAATTTCTTTTTATTATTCTAAGTTCTCTCTTCTGAACGATCCTGGGATATTCTATGGCAAGCGCTTTGATAGGATTGGTTATGGTTTCGATTACGCTTGTTTGGAAAGCAAAGACAGAACCATCGAATAAATATTTAACTACAATTCTATTTCCTGTGAAGAGTTTGTTTTGTACGCTTTTATATCTTTTCGGAAGGGTGACTATCATGAATTCATCTTTCAGCATGCCAATGAAAATACTTGTAACTGAAAAACTAACTCCCTCTATGTCAAGGTATACTTGAGTGCCGATATCAATATAAATGCCCTCTGATTTATTAAGTTCCAGTATCCCTTCTAATTCTTCCATCATCCCGCCTTTTTTAATAATAAAGTGACCATTGGAAAGATTAAAATCCATGATAGCACCAAGATTCAGTCTAATCAAAGTTACTATTGTTTCACACTATTTTTGTCAAGCATTAAAAAACGGCATTCTTTTCTTTGCAAAAAAGAAAAGAATGCCGTTAAACCACTTTTGAAGCCTATATATTTACGATTTTTCAATAGTGATGGCAAATACCTGATTGTTACCTCTTCTAAACAACATCTGAGTCGTATCCCCTTTTTTCACCTTTTTCAAATATTGTTGATACTCTTCGATGGTTTCAATTTTATGTCGATTTATTTCAAGAAGCAGGTCCCCTTGTCGAACAATTGAAGCTGATGCTTTGCTGCCGGGTTTCACATCCACAACAACAAGGTTTTTTATATTTTCTGGATATCCGAGCTTTCTTGCTACGTCTGAGTTAATGGGTTTAAGCTTAAACCCGAAAATATCAAAATCTTCATTTTTCGTCATGATCTCAAGATCATCCGAGGGTCTTTTCCCAAGTTTAACTTTAATTGTTTTTTCATTACCCTCTCGGATTAATTTCACATTTACCGTGTCACCGACAGAAATTCCGGCAACAGTCATTGTTAAATCCCTTGATGAATTTACGGGTTTATCATTTATCTGATAGATCACATCCCCAATTTGGATACCGGCTTTTTCTGCAGGCTCTCCTTCAAATACCTTGGCAACATATACGCCCTTGACATCCTTAAGCTCGTAGTATTGGGCCAGCTGTTGTGTTACTTCCTGGATGGCTACCCCCATCCAACCCCTTGAAACCGATTTTTGTTGAGTTAGCTGACTGATGATGCCTGTTGCAAGATCCGACGGAATGGCAAAGCCAATTCCCTGGCCTGCTTTGACAATTGCAGTATTGATACCGATAACTTCACCGTCAAGGTTCAACAAAGGCCCTCCTGAGTTTCCGGGATTAATGGAGGCGTCTGTCTGGATAAAATCATCATAGGGTCCTGAACCTATGATACGACCTTTGGCACTGACAATTCCGGCGGTTACTGTCTGCTCCAGGCCAAAAGGGCTTCCGATGGCGACCACCCAAGATCCGACTTCGGCTTTAGAAGAACTACCGAATTTCAATGGCATCAAGTTTTTTGCCTCGATTTTGATGAGTGCCAGGTCCGTCATGGGATCAGTACCGACAACGGTGGCATTAAATTCTTTATTATCGTGTAATATAACCTTTACCTGATCCGCATCTTTAACGACATGATTATTGGTTACAATATACCCGTCTTCACTAATAATGAACCCTGAACCCAAGCTGCTTTCTTTTCTGTTCTGAGGTTGCTGATTAAAGAATGGGGCGAAAAAATCATCAAACGAATCTTTATTTCCCCCATAAGGAGAGCCGAAAAAATGTCTGTATACTCTTCCTCCACCTTCAATGTTTTTTTCCGTTTGAATATTGACAACACCTGGTTTTGCCAGCTTGGCAATTTCAGTAAAACCTGCGGGAACCATCTGAACTGCTGCATAACTAATTTTCATCATAGCAGGAAATGCACACAGGCTGATAACAATTAAAGTAATCCATATTTTTCTGATCTGTCTCATGACAACCTCCAATGTTATGTAATAAGTTTCTACCTGTTGGGAATAATAATACAAAAAAATGACGATTAAATGATCTTGAGATTATTAATTGGTAATCTTACTTCAAACACCGAGCCCATGTTTTGGTGACTTATAACATGAATATTCCCCTTATGCCGGCGGACAATAGTTCTGGCAAAACTTAACCCCAACCCGGTTCCTGAAGTTGTTCTTGAAGAATCAATCCTGTAAAATCTTTCAAAAATTTTTTCATGAAATTCAGGCAGGATACCCACCCCTGTATCCGAAACCTTTATAATGACGGTTTGATCTTCTATGAATGCAGTGGTCTTAATTTCCCCATTCTCCTGTGTGTATTTGATGGCATTATCCAATAGGTTGGAAAAAGCTCTTTGAAGCATTCTGATATCTGCAACAACAAAGATAGGATCTTTAATTTCATTGAAAAATAAAATATTTTTATCTTCAGCAAGGGGAGCAAACAAATCACAAGCCTCTCTTATCATATCTGAAAGATTGATTGTTTTAAAAATAAAATCCTCTTCTCCAGCCTCAGCTTTTGAAATCATCAGCATGGTATTGATCATATCCAGAAGCCGATCGGATTCCTCAATGCTGTTGGCAGCCATGATACGATAATCTTCAAGGTTATCCTCTTGAACAAGAGCAAGTTCGGCAAACCCTCTGATTCTTGTAACCGGGCTTTTTAGATCATGAGCAATATTATCCGTCATTTCTCGGATACTTTTTACCAGTTCTTCTATTCTGTCCAGCATTGAATTAAAAGTGACAACAAGATGGTCCAGTTCATCTTTGTTCCCTGTTCCGTGAACGCGTGCTTCCAGGTTCGAGCCGGAAATATTTTGAGCTGTCTTTATAATTGTTGCAACGCCGGATAGTGCTTTTGTAACCAGAAGCCATCCTGAAACTGCAGAAAAAATAACAATGAACCCCATGGAACTGACAAAGACCAATTTAAAGGTAGACAGAAATTTTGAGTAAACATCCATGGCAACACCGGTTTGCAGGATGGCATTGGCGGCCACATAACTGTATAAAATTCTGGCTTTCTGATGAGTGGACGGTATCTCAATGGTTTCAAGAATAATATTTTTTTGAGTACTTAATCTCTGTAAAGCCGATTTACTGACGTGAACATCCTTCCAGTAGGACATACGCGAGGAGGCAAACACCTCCCCTGTAGGATAGACGATTCTAAAAAAAATCAATTTTTCTCCTGCAGCCTGGGCTTCCAATACGGCAAGTTGCCTTGCACCCATCAATCCGCTTGTATGAATAATAGCACTGAATTTGGAAGCATGATCTGAAAGTTCCTGGTCAATCTGGTTTTGAATGGTCTGGGTAGCAAGATAATAAAATAATAAAAATACAACACTAACGCAAATTGTAAAAATACCTGTAAACCAAAGCGTCATTCTGAAAGCAATCGTATTGAAAATATTATGCTTCATTCATTTTTCAGGACATATCCTGCACCGCGAACTGTATGAATCAGTTTGGGTTCAAAGCCTTTATCGATTTTATCTCTTAACCTGCAGATTCGCGCTTCAACGACATTGGTCATAGGGTCGAAATTGTAATTCCAGACATGCTCCATGATCATGGTTTTTGAAATCACCCTTTCCCTGTTCCGCAACAAATACTCAAGAAGGGAAAATTCCAGCGGCTGGAGGTCTATTATTTCGTTTTTTCTTTTTACCTGCCTTTTGAGAATATCAACACTTAAATCTGCATAAGAAAGTTTTACAGGATCAGCTATGTTACCGGCCCGCCTGATAAGTGCCTGCACCCTTGCAAGAAGCTCGGAAAAGGCAAAAGGTTTTGTAAGATAATCATCAGCTCCTGCTTGAAGGCCGTTTACCCTGTCATCCACCCTGTCCCGGGCGCTTAAAATGATAATCGGGGTGTTGTTATTTTCCCTGCGGATAGTTTTTATGAGAGAGATGCCATCCATCTCGGGCAACATGATATCTACAATCATTGCATCATAAGGATTATCAAATGCCATTTCAAACCCTATTTTTCCTGTCATGGCTTGATCAACAGCAAATCCTGACGATTTAAGCCCTTTTTGAATGAATTCTGAAATTTTGATATCATCTTCAACAACAAGAATTCTCATAGTAAAAATACTCTCCGGTTATTTTATAAAACTATTTTGGTCTTTATAATGACAAACGCATTATAATATCTTGGCAATACAAATCAATGGGTTAATAAATTGGTTCGATTTTAAGCTGTTATACAATAGGCATTGACCGGAACTTATAATCATATTAAAAAGAGCGCATTATGAGCCTGATTTTCAGCCTGAAAAATATTTCAAAAACCTATGGGGATGACACCCTATTCCAGGAACTTTCCTTTGATTTTCAATTGAACGAAAAAATGGGACTGATTGGTATGAATGGTTCCGGCAAATCCACACTGCTAAAACTGATAGGAGGAGAAGCCCAGCCGGATACAGGCGAATTGATAACCAAAACAGGATTAAGGGTTGTTTATCTTCCGCAGGAAGATCGTCTTGATCCAATCAAAACAATAGAAGAACATTTATATAGCTGCTTAAAAGACAGTCCTTTTGATGAAAAAGAACGACATCAGATTGTGCAAAAGGCTTTAGGTAAAACCGGATTTCCAGATCCAGGTATTGTGGCCTCTGATTTATCCGGAGGCTGGAAAAAAAAGCTTTCCATTACCCGGGCACTCTGTTGTCGGCCAGATCTTCTTTTATTGGATGAACCCACCAACCATCTCGATATTAATGGAATCCTTTGGCTGGAGGATATTTTAAAATCCGCCCGATTTTCGTTTATTGTTGTCACTCATGATCGCTCCTTTCTTGAGAATGTCTGTTCAAATATCATGGAAATCGGACAATATTATCCATCCGGATATTTTAAAATTCAGGGACAATATAAACAATTTGAAAAGGAAAGGCAGAATTTCTTATTGGCACAAGAAAAGCAACAAATTTCTCTGGCCGGCAAGATGAGACGGGAAGATGAATGGCTTAAACAAGGGGCAAAGGCAAGAAGTACAAAAGCAAAATACAGAATAGAACAGGCCGAAAATCTAAGGATGGAATTATCTGCCATAAAGGAACGAAATAAAGCCACAGCAAAACTTGATCTTGATTTTGATTCAACTGGCAGAAAGACCAAATCGCTTTTGAGAGTCTATCATTTAAAAAAGAGCGTGAACGAAAAACTATTGTTTTCCGATATTACATTTGAACTCAGACCTGGATTTGTTCTGGGTGTTGTGGGTGAAAACGGTTCAGGAAAGTCAACTTTTTTATCCATACTTGAAAAAAAGATTCAACCAGATGAAGGGAAAATCGAGTGGATGCAAGAGTTAAAACTTGCGGTATTTGATCAGAACCGGTCAAAACTGAATCCTGAATTAACCCTAAAAGATGCTCTGAATCCGACAGGTGGCGACAGTGTGAATTATAAGGGCAACAGCATCCATATTGTAACCTGGGCTAAGCGCTTCCTGTTTATGCCGGATCAACTCTATATGCCGGTAAAAAGGCTTTCCGGTGGAGAAAAAGCGCGAATTCTTCTTGCCAATATCATGCTGACACCTTGTGATGTTCTTCTTCTGGATGAACCCACCAACGATCTTGATATCCTGTCTCTGGAGGTTCTTGAGGAAAGCATCCGTCAATTTGCAGGAGCGGTGGTTATCGTATCCCATGACCGCTATCTCATGGATAAGGTCTGTGATCGAATTCTATTTTTAGACCCTGCTTCAGATGCTCTGTTTTTTGCAAATTTTAATCAGGTGATCAAGCATCGGCAAACACTTACTGAAAAACCCGAAAAAATAAAAAAAGTTGAGAAAAAAAAACAGGGCCACATAATTAATTTCTCGTTCAAAGATAAATTTGAACTGGATCATATTGAAGAAAAAATCCTGACTGGAGAAACTGAGGTTGCGCAGTTGTCTGCCAAAATACAGGATATTGAAGTAATGAATAATATTGATAAAATGAACCATTTTTGTTCCCTGTTAAAAGATACACAGGAACGGGTTCATGCGCT
This sequence comes from Desulfobacula sp., assembly GCA_020048635.1. Lineage (GTDB taxonomy): Bacteria > Desulfobacterota > Desulfobacteria > Desulfobacterales > Desulfobacteraceae > Desulfobacula. The sequence continues at coordinate 6,488 of JAIFMF010000049.1, forward strand.
TTATGACAGATGGGAATATCTTGAAGCCAAAAAGGGAGGTTCTGAGTTATAAATTTGTTTAAACTATCCCAAGATCAATGGCTTTGAATGGATTTATATAAATCACCAACAAGATTCCGACCATGTTTATTTTTTTACTTGACACGAACCATGATTTCTTTCTATCAAATAATATGAAACATCTCATTTAACAGATAAAATCGAAGGGAGAACAAAGTTGTCCAACCAAAGTGAATATTCAAAAAAAATATGGGTCAAATCCTATGAAAACGGCATCAAAAGTGCTGTTGAATACAAAGACATACTGGTCACCCAATATCTTGAAGAATCGGCAAAGAATTTTCCAGGCAATCCAGCATTGATCTTTCAGGGGTTTACGCTTTCATTCAAGGAACTCAATGAGATGGTGGCAAAATTTTCAGCCGCATTAAAAGGGTTCGGTGTCAAAAAAGGAGACAGTGTGGCCATCCTTTTACCCAATATTATCCCTTGTGTTGTGGCCTATTATGCCACTCTCAAGATCGGTGCAATCGTCGTTCTCAATAACCCCCTATACTCCGACCGGGAACTGGAGCATCAGTTTACAGATTCGAACTCGACAATTTTAATCACCTTGGACCTCCTGGCCAAAAGAATGGTCAGCCTCCGGGAAAAGACAACTATCAAAACCATTATCTATGCATCCATTGGTGATTATCTGCCCTTTGCCAAACGTCTTTTATTTCCTCTTGTGGCTAAAAAGAAAGGCCTTGCCGCTGATGTGGCACCGGCAAAAAACCTCTATAAATTCAAAGACATCATTGCCCAAAATAGTCCGGATTATTCACAGGCAAATGTTTCCATTAATGATACAGCCATGTACCAGTATACCGGTGGAACAACAGGGGTTTCAAAGGGAGTCATGCTCACCCACAAAAACATCAGTTACCAGATCCAGCAGGTGGAAGCCTGGTTTCCTGCCTTTAAAAAAGGCGAAGAAGTCATGCTGGGAGCCCTTCCCATTTTTCATGTATTCGGCATGACGGTTTCCATGAATTTTGCCATCCGGATGGGATGGGCCAATGTCCTTGTTCCCAAGCCACAGCCGGAACCTCTGTTGGAAGCCATCAGCCGATTCAAGGTCACCTTTGCACCCCTGGTGCCGACCATGTATATCGGGATACTGGACCATCCGGATATGGCGCATACAGATCTGACCAGCATCAAAGGCTGTTTCTCCGGCAGTGCACCCCTGCCTCTTGAAGTGATCAACAAATTCCAGGAAAAAACCGGTGCCATTATTGTTGAAGGTTTCGGTCTGACGGAATCCACACCGGTTACCCATATCAACCCCTTTAACGGGTTAAGAAAACAGGGCAGTATCGGAGTTCCGATTCCGGATACGGAATGCAAAATTGTGGATCTGAATGATAAAACCCGGGAAGTCCCATTGGGAGAGCCTGGCGAGCTCCTGATCCGCGGCCCCCAGATCATGAAAGGGTATCTGAACAAACCCGATGAAACAAAAAAAACGTTGACGGACGATGGATTCCTATGTACCGGCGATGTTGCTAAAATGGATGAGGATGGATATTTCTATATTGTGGACCGCATCAAGGATATGATTATTTCAGGTGGGTATAATGTTTATCCACGAGATATCGATGAAGTGCTGTTTGAACACCCCAAAATCCTTGAAGGCTGCTGTATCGGTATTCCCCATGAAAAACGCGGGGAAGCGGTCAAAGCCTTTGTTGTCTTAAAAGAAGGCGAAGAAATGACGGAAAAAGAGGTGATTGATTACTGTGACACAAAACTTGCCAAGTATAAACTCCCGGTAAAAGTGGAATTCAGACAAGTGCTTCCTAAATCCAATGTTGGTAAAATTTTAAGAAAAGATTTGAGGAAAGAGGAACAGGGAAAATAGGCTGTCGGGAGTAAACTGATGACGCACCACAATTTAAAACACCATTTCAATCTGGATAACCAGAAATTTATTGTTCACAATATCCGCCTGCTGGAAGACATGGGACTTACAAAGATTGAAACCCTTCCTTTTTCTGCCCGGATACTGATAGAAAATCTTGCACGACATATGGATTCAGACATCATTCAATGGTCTGACATCGTCAATACCGTAAAATTCTATGAGACGGATTCCGAGGCCTCACAGCTTATTGCCTTTTATCCTTCACGGGTTCTGATGCAGGATTTTACTGGTGTGCCGGCCGTGGTTGATTTTGCGGCCATGAGAGATGCTGTTCATGCCAAAGGCGCGGACCCGAAAAAAATTAACCCGCTTGTGCCTGTGGATCTCGTCATTGACCACTCCATCCAGGTGGATCATTTTAAAGAAAAAAATTCATTTTTCCTGAATGCTCAAAAAGAATATGAACGCAATAAAGAACGGTATCAGCTCTTAAAATGGGCCCAGAAAAATTTTGATAATTTCAGGGTTGTTCCGCCTGAATCCGGTATCTGTCACCAGGTCAACCTTGAATATCTGGCCACGGTGGTCACCACAAAAAAGACCGAAGAAGGCCTCCTCGCCTTCCCGGATACCCTTGTGGGGACCGACTCCCACACCACTATGATCAACGCCCTGGGCGTCCTTGGCTGGGGGGTCGGCGGCATTGAGGCCGAAGCCGTCATGCTGGGCCAGCCCTATTATATGAACCTTCCAAAAATCATCGGGGTCAATTTCATTGGAAAGCCTCAAAAACAGATCACATCGACAGATATTGCACTTTTTGTGACCGAACTTCTGCGAAAAGAGAATGTGGTAGAAAAAATTGTTGAATACACTGGTGAAGGGCTAAAATATTTGACCCTGACCGACAGGGCCACTATTGCCAATATGTCTCCTGAATATGGCGCCACTGCAGGATTTTTCCCTGTGGATGAGCAGACCCTGTCCTATCTTATAAAAACCAACCGGGCAGGAACAGCATCCCTTGTCGATGCCTATTGCAGAACTTGCGGCCTTTTCAACACCCATGACAACAACATCCGATTTTCAAGAAAAATCGATGTGGATCTCTCGCTCATTGAAACTTCCATCGCAGGACCTTCCCGGCCACAGGACAGGCTTTCCTTATCCGAAGTCAAACAGAAAGTGACAAAAATATTTGACCTCGGGAACAGAAAAACAGTTCTGATCAATCCTGAGAATAAGCCCCAGGCCCTCACCCACGGCAGCATCGTGATTGCCGCCATCACCTCCTGCACTAACACCTCAAATCCCTATAGTATGGTCGGTGCCGGGCTTACTGCAAAAAAAGCTGTTGAAAAAGGACTGACCATCCCCTGGTTTGTCAAGCCATCCCTGTCCCCCGGTTCTAGAGTTGTCCTTGATTATTTGAAAGACTCTGGATTAATAAAATATTTTGAAGAACTAGGATTTAATAATACCGGGTTTGGATGCATGACCTGTATCGGAAACAGCGGCCCCCTTGCTCCTGTCATCGAAGAAGCCATAAAAAAAAATCAGCTTGATGTCATGTCCGTTCTTTCAGGCAACCGGAATTTTGAAGCCCGGATACACCAGGACGTCAAAGGCAATTTTTTGATGTCGCCCATTCTTGTTGTGATCTATGCCATTGCCGGAAAAATGGATATCGATCTCCACACAGAACCGCTTGGAATTTCAAAAGAAGGCTTTCCCGTTTTCATGAGCGATATCTGGCCGAGCGCCGAAGAAATCAATCAATATGTGGAAGCTTATGTTCATGAGAAATTTTTCCGGGATCAGTATGCCCACATTTTTAAAGGTGACCGGCTCTGGCAGGAACTTGAAGTCAGTGAACACACAACCTTTAAATTTGATGATGCCTCCACGTATATCCGGAAACCGCCTTTTTTTAAAAATTTTTCAATGGATGTCCCGAAGATGATGGAGATAAAGAATGCACGGGCCCTTCTTGTTTTAGGGGATTCCGTGACCACCGATCATATTTCGCCTGCAGGGGCCATACCGGTCGATTACCCGGCTGGAAAATATCTTGTCGAAAAGGGCGTAAAACCTTGGGAATTCAATTCTTACGGCTCCCGGAGAGGAAATCATGAGGTCATGATGCGAGGAACCTTTGCCAATATCCGGATCAAAAACAAGCTGATATCCCAAACCGGCGGCTGGACCTTGAAATTCCCGGAAATAGAAAAAGAATATATTTTTGATGCGTCCCAAAAATATCAGAATCAAAACACCGACCTTCTTGTTTTCGGTGGAAAGGAATATGGTTCCGGATCTTCAAGAGACTGGGCTGCCAAAGGCCCAAGCCTTCTCGGCGTCAAAGCGGTGATCGCCGTATCCTTTGAAAGAATTCACCGATCCAACCTGGTGGGAATGGGCATCCTGCCCTTAATTTTTCAGAAGAATGAATCTTTTGAATCCTTGAACCTTAAAGGCGATGAAATATTTGAAATCCCTAGCCTGGATCAGATCCGGCCCAACAGCCGTTTAACCGTCACAGCCCTGAAGAACAATACAAAAATTAGCTTCAGGGTGGTTGTCAGCCTGAATACAGATATTGAAATGGATTATATTAAAAACGGCGGCATCCTTGCCTATGTGCTCCGTCAGATGATCAAAGATTAAGGTTGTTCATAAAAAACTTTTCTTTTATCCTAATTTTTTAATCTATGATACAGTACGATCTGCTTTTTTTGGGAAGCTTTTTTATTAAAATGTAATTAAGGAATTTTTATACGATGGAAATCAATCATTATGAGTTTAAATATGGGGAATTCGGAGAAACCAGCGGTGTCCAAATCAATATCAAAGGGTTTGATGTTCTTCGCTTCAACAATATCAGCAAAGGGCCTGCCTTTACCATTGAAGAACGGCAGAAGCTCAAACTCAGTGGGTTTCTGCCGCCCAGGGTAAAAACTCTAGATGATCAGATCAGGGGCTGCCTTGCCACTGTCAGAGGAAAAGCAAGCGACATTGACCGGTATATTTATCTCAGGAATCTGTACGACCGGAATGTGGTTCTTTTCAATGCCGTTGTGGCCAGCAATGTGACGGAATTTTTACCCATCATCTATACTCCCACGGTAGGTCTTGCCTGCCAGCGGTATTCTAAAAATTTCCGGGGCGCCAATGGCATCCACTTTTATCCCGGCAATATAGATTATGCCGAATTTATTCTCAGAAATTATACTGACCAGGCGATCCGGATCGCAGTTGTCACGGATAACCAGGGCATTCTCGGTATTGGAGACCAGGGCGCAGGCGGTATCCCCATCTGCCTTGGAAAACTCATGCTCTATACCCAGGGTGCAGGGATTGCGCCCTGGCATTGTCTTCCCATTTCCCTTGATGTGGGAACAGATAATGAAGACCTGTTGAATGACCGGGACTATATCGGCTGGCGTCACAGACGTCTTACAGGGGACGAATATAATTTGTTTATTGAAAAATTTGTAGCTGCATTCAGGCGCAATTTCCCCCATGCCCTGCTTCAGTGGGAAGATTTTTCAAAACAGACGGCCTTCACGGTCCGGGATAAATATGTCAAAGAGGTGATTTCCTTTAACGATGATATCCAGGGCACCGGAGCCATTGCGCTTGCCGGAATTTTTTCCGCCATGAAGGTAAAAAAGGAAAAAATGTCTGACCAGGTTTACGCCATTCATGGCGCAGGTGCCGGTGGTGTTGGCATTGCCGAGCAAATCCTGGCTGAACTCATGGAACAGGGAATGGATCAAAAAGAAGCCCTGTCTAAAATATACACCCTTGATTCAAAAGGTGTTGTCACTTCCGAAAGGAGCATTGAGCCCTACAAGATTAAATTTGCAAAAGATCCAAAAACCCTTTCCTGGATAACTTCCCCTGAAGACAATACCCTTTTAAATGCGGTGAAGAATGAACACATAACCGTTCTCATCGGCACCTCGGGCCAGCGGGGAAGTTTTACAAAGGAAGTTGTTGAAGCGATGTGTAAAAATGCAGAGAGACCCGTTATTTTCCCGTTAAGCAACCCCACCAAAAAAACGGAAGCCCAGCCAGAAGACCTCTATGCCTGGACTGACGGGAAAGCCCTTGTGGCTACCGGTTCTCCCTTCCCACCCGTTCATCATAAAGGCAAAGACTATCGGATCGGCCAGGTCAACAATGCCTTTGTGTTCCCGGGTGTAGGGCTCGGCATTATCGCATCCGGTGCCACGGAAGTTCTACCTTCCTTCTTTTCTGCTGCTGCCCATGCGGTTTCCGAATTCATCAGCGAAGAGGATCTGATGGATGGTATTCTCTGCCCGCCTCTGAATCAGCTCAGGGAAGTTTCATTTGAAGTGGCCAAACGTGTCGGCGCAGAAGCCATAAAAGCCGGTGTCATTAAAAAAGGTTGCGCCTTTTCAAAATATAAACACAACAATGACCCGGATCGATTGAATCTTCTGATCGAAAAAATGCGATGGGAACCTAAGTATTTTGACCAGATTTAATTTGTTTGCATAATTTTCAGCCGGTTCTGCCGTAAGAGGAACCGGCTGATGTTTTTTCAGACCTGATTTTCTAACCGGCTCCGCCAAGATACACGAAAACCGCATCTGCCGTTACCTCTCCGTCAATGGCGGACGACACGATGCCGCCAGCATAACCTGCCCCCTCCCCTGCCGGGAAAAGCCCGTGAATTTGAGGATGCATCCGGGTATCAGATTTTCTTGGAATTCTCACCGGCGAACTGGTCCTGCTTTCCACAGCCAGAAGCTTGGCTTCTTCAGTGATATATCCTTTCATTTTTCGTCCGAAAATATGAAAGGCCTGTTTCAAAGCTTCGGTAGTATAAGGTCCCAGGATTTCCTTTAGCGGATAGCTGACGATTCCCCGAATATAGGATGTGACAGGAAGGGTCTCGGATACCCTGTCTTCCAGAAAATCTGTCAAAATTTGAGCAGGGGCCGCCTGGGTTCCCCCTCCGGCAAGAAACGCCTTTTGTTCCATCTGTTTTTGAAACTCAAGCCCGGAGAAATGCCTGAATTTTTTATCCAGATGACCATACTGGCTTGAATCAATGGTAACCACCATTCCGGCGTTGGCATAAGGCAGATTGCGAAGGGAATTGGACATCCCGTTCAAGACCAGTTCACCGGGGGCGGTGGATGCCGGAATCAGCATCCCGCCGGGACACATGCAAAAGGAATAGACCCCTGCCCTTCCCACCTGGCAGGCCAGTGAATAAGCGGCTGTGGGTAAAAACGGGTTGTCTTTGGATTTCCCGTATTGAATGGCATTGATCAATTCCTGGGGATGCTCCACCCGAACACCCATGGCATAGGGCTTAGCTTCCAGAAGGATATGGTTTTTATCGAGCAATTCATAACTGTCACGGGCGGAATGACCGGTTGCAAGGATGACGGCATCGGCTTCAAATTCCTGATGTTCTGTTCTAACTCCTTGAATTTTCCCGTGCCTGATCATGAGATCCGTCATCCTTGAATTGAAATGAATCCGGCCATTACAATTCAAAATCCTATCCCGGATGGCCTGAATGATCCTTGGCAATTTGTTGGAGCCGATATGGGGATGGGCATTGACAAGGATGTCCGGGATGGCCCCATGTTGAACCAGGATAGAAAGGATTTTTTTCACATCCCCCCGTTTGGTGGACCGGGTATACAGTTTTCCGTCGCTGTAGGTCCCTGCCCCACCTTCACCAAAACAGTAGTTGGAATCCGGATTTACAGCCCCTTCGGTCTGAAGAATTTTCAGATCAAACCGCCTTTCTTTGACATCCTTTCCCCGTTCCAGGATGACGGGAAGAATCCCTTTTTCAATCAATCTTAGCGCAGCAAAAAGCCCCGCCGGACCGCTGCCGACAATAATGGCCTTTTTGCCGTCTTTCACAGGTACATATTTCACCGGCAGCAAAAGATCTTCTATGGGTTCACTTGAATAAACCTTTGCCTGAATCTGAAATACCGGCTCCCTTCCCCTTGCATCCACAGACCGTCGTGTGATCTGAACTGCATCAATGGCCTGGATATCCATCTTTAACGCTTTGGCAGCAGATTCCCTGATATGTTCGAGATTATGAATCTTATCCGGCTGGATACGAAGTGTTATGTCCCTGATCATCCCAAGTCCCCTTTTTATGGAGAAAATAATTTAATATCATAAAAGCGCAACTCCCCACAACCTCATTGCCGCATTATTAAATTTCTTATTTTTTTCTTGACCCCTTTTTTTATCTTGACAAGGTTTTTTCAATTTAGTCTAATATAGCCCTATATACAGAATATCGTTCTGTATATAGAACAAATTGGACCGATGTTATGAATACTTTCGTTATGGAAAAAGAAAAATCAGCTTACAGCCCTACCGCCCCGGCTGTGGAACAGGCTGCCCAATTGCTTTTCTGCCTTCAAAAAAACAAGGGCAATGATATGGGATTGACCGCCATCTGCAAAGAAATCGGCATTCATAAAAGCAAAGGGTATTCAATTTTAAATGCTTTGGCCAAATACGACCTGATAACCAAGGACACTGCATCCAAAACCTATTCCCTTGGACCGGCCCTCATGCCCCTGGCACAAAAAGCCAAACAAAAATTTGATATCACCGCCATTGCCAGGGATCATCTTCAGCAGCTTGCCGAAGCCACCAGAACCAGCGTGCTGTTGGGAATCATCTGTAATGACCAGGTGTTTATTACCGGGAAATATGACGGCAACGACAAAGTATCGGTCACTGTTAATCTCTACCAGTCCCTGCACATCACCCATGGGTCTCATGGAAAAGCGGTTTTCGGATATCTCACTCAGGAAGAGCAGGAAAGGCTTCTTTGTTCCGGGCAGGTCTTTTTTCATGGAGACCCTGAAGATTTTGATCCTGAACGCCTGAAAAGAGAATTGAACTTTTGTCGTGACAAAGGATATGCAGTCGATCAAGGGAAAATGTCGCCCGGAATCAATGCCATCAGCACTCCCATCTTTGACCATAATAATGAAGTAGCTGCCTGCGTTATTATCCTGGGCACCTTTCAGGAAGACCAGTTTGAGGGTTTAGGGAAAATGATTGCTGAAACCGGCCGGGTCATCTCCCGGCAGTTAGGAGCAAGAATATAAAGGAGACATAATGAAAAATGATGGGGTAAAAATTATCAAGACAACGACATGGTCCCCCGGCCCCGGTTGCCACGGCGGATGCGGAATACTGGTCCATGTCAAGGACAACAAAGTGATCAAAGTGGAAGGCGACCCGGATCATCCCTGGAACCAGGGAAGACTCTGCTCGCGGTGTCTTTCCATGACCCAGTACATGTACCACAAGGACAGGCTCAGAAAACCCCTGAAACGGGTGGGTGAACGGGGGGAAGGCAAGTTTGAGGAAATTTCCTGGGATGAAGCCTTTGACCTGATCGAAGAAAAAATGAAAAAGATAAGGACGGATTATGGAGCCGAATCCGTGATCTTTCACCAGGGAACCGGCCGGGACATCGGCGGCTGGATATCCATGCTCGCTTATGCCTATGGCAGCCCCAACTGGATGTTCGGGCTTTCTGGCATTTCCTGTTACACGCCGCGCCTCATGATGATGTCCATCACCCAGGGAGATTTTGCCGTGGTGGATGCGTCCCAGTGGCTTGAAAAACGATATGATGACCCGGAATACAAGATCCCTGAAATCGCCATCATCTGGGGTCAGAACCTTCCCGCCACCTGCCCGGACGGTTTTTTCGGCCACTGGTATGTGGATCTCATGAAACGGGGAACCGAATTTATCGTCATTGACCCGAGATGCACCTGGATTGCCTCCCGTGCCAAAATCTGGCTCCAGCTCCGGCCCGGTACCGATGCAGCCCTGGCCCTTGGGTTTATCCATGTTATCATCAAGGAAAACCTCGTCAATATGGATTTTGTTGAAAAATGGACCAATTCCCCGCACCTGGTGAGAACTGACGGAAAGATACCGATTTTCTTAAAAGAAAAAGATATCAAAAAAGACGGGTCGGATTTAAATTTTGTGGCCCATGATGCTGTTTCCGGCGATTTCATGGTATGGGACTCTACTGCCCAGGCCTATGACAAGACAGGCGCCAAACCTTCCATGGACGGAGCTTTCACCATTACCCTGGCTGACGGTTCAAAAGTGCCCGTCAAGACCGTGTGGACCCTGTATAAAGAAAATGCCGAGCAGTACACACCGGAAAAAGTTGAAGACATCACCTGGGTCCCGGCCGACAAAATCCGCCAGGCGGCCCGCATGTATGCCAACGCCAAACCCGGCGCCCTTCACTGGGGCCTCCCTATTGATACCATCCCATCAACAGTGCCGACCTCCCAGGCCATCAACCATCTCTGGTGCCTTACCGGCAACCTTGACAACCCTGGCGGCAATGCGATTGCCCGGTATGCCTTTGATGTGGTGACCTATCCTTATCATTCCGGCGGCGCCATCTTAAGCCTGCCGCCCGAGGTCATGAACAAACGTATCGGCATCCATGACTACGGCTGCATCAAGGATTTCAGGGCCTGGGCCCAGCCCGACAAAGTCCTGGAACAGATTTTTTCCGGCAGCCCCTATCCGATAAAAGGCATGTGGATTCAGACCGCCAACCCCATTGCCTGTACCGGCATGGAACCCCAGAAATGGCACAAGGCCATCAAAAAGCTCGATTTCACGGTTTGTGTAGATCTGTTCATGACCCCGACCGCCATGCTCTGCGATGTGATCCTTCCGGCTGCCACCTTTCTTGAAAAAGACTCGCTCAAAGCCTGGTGGGTCCCCTTGCAGGCTATCAAAAAAGTCGTAGAGGTTGAAGAGTGCAAATCAGACATTGAAATCAACCTTGAACTTTGCAAACGGTTCATGAAGGATTTCCCCTTCCCCAACACTCAGGTACTGTTTGATTCTCTTTTAAAATCCGCTGGCATCACTTACAAGGAGCTGGTGGACAACACCTGGATGCTGCCTCCCAAAGGACATCCCAGCAAGCCCTATTTCAGACACGAAAGAGGATTACTCAGACCGGATAAAAAACAGGGCTTCAGAACTCCGTCCGGAAAAATCGAACTCTTTTCCTCCTGGCTGGAAAAATGGGGTCTTGATCCCCTGCCTTACCATGAAGAGCCGCCTTACAGCCATATCAGCACACCCGACCTGTTCAAGGAATACCCGCTGATTCTCGCAACCGGCCGGAGAATGGGACCCTTTTTCCATTCCGAACACCGCCAGATTCCCTGGCTGAGAGAACAGCAGAAAGATCCGGTTCTGGAAATTCACCCGGATACAGCTTTAAAATATGGCATTGAACACGGCGAAAAGGTCTGTGTTGAAAACTGGCTGGGAAAAATCACGGTCAAAGCTCTTGTAACCCCGGTCATCCATCCCAACGTGGTCATGGCGGAACACGGCTGGTGGTTCCCGGAAAAAAAGGGAAGCGAACCCGAACTTTTCGGCGTCTGGGACGTCAATGTCAACCAGCTCATCCCCATGGGTCATGAGGGAAAAGCCGGGCTCGGATCTCCCATCAAGAGCATGCTGTGCAAAGTATACAAGGCGAAAGGATAAACATCATGACAGAATATGGAATGCTCATCGATTATGAATATTGCACCGGCTGCAAGACCTGTGAAATTGCCTGCAAACAGGAATATGAAAGACCTGCCGGAAAAGTCGGAGGGGTGGAAGTTTTAGAATTTGTCCATACCCTTCCCAATGATAAACTCTTTATCACTAATATCCCGCACTTTACCCGGGCCTGTGTGTTCTGCGCCGGACGGGTCAAACAGGGTCTTGAACCTGCCTGTGTCAAACACTGCATGGCCAGGATTCTGACCTTTGGAAAAATTGAAGACCTGACAAAACTCATCCCTGAAAAGAGAAAAGCCATCCTCTGGACCAAGGGCTGATCATTCAAACCACTGAGAAAAGGCTGCCGCCAAACAGCCTTTTCTCAGTCATAGATAAGCCCTTCCCTTTTTTTCTGCTCGAAAATGTAAAGTCACTTCTGAAAAAATCATAAAAATTGCAAGATTCATTATCAATCAGAATGGCAGGCATTTTCATATACCAGAAGAATTGTTTGGTTTTGAAAAACTTCACGATTGTTTGCAAGTCTCTTTGAGTCTCTGGTTGGTAAAAAAATTGAAAAATGCCCGTCAAATGTATTTCCAATATTGTTGACTATTATACGCCAAAATGTAAATTTTCCTAACCACAACATATTGTATTTCACTTTGATTCAAAAACAGGGCAAAGGAACTGACCGTAATATATTAAGATATCCGACCATTATTAATCCTTATCTGTAAAAAGCTTTTATGATGGTGCAATTTTTTCTATAAATTTGTTGCGCCAGTTCCTTGAAATTCATTCCTGTCTTTATATGTTATCCTTGTTTAAAGGTTATCCATAAATACGGCAATGAAGCCCAGAATGATAAGTATCAATAACCAACCACCGCATGATAAGAAACTAAGAAATTTGCCCCATTTGCTTGTTTTAGGTTTAACAGCGTTGGCGTCAGATAGAGATTTTGCATCCATTTTTATTCCTCCTGTATTAGGCTTGTTCTGCATAAATAAAAAAGCCGTTATCCAGAGTATTACCTCTCTGAACAGCGGCCCGACTGATCGTAACCCCTCCGGAAACGATTAATTGGTTTCCGAACCCTTTAATTTACTTTAAATTATTGTCCCAAAGAAAGTCAACCCATTTTTTATGCATTTGTGCGAGGCTGTTTTTTCAAATTTTTAATAGCACAAGATATAGTGGTTCTATCTTCAAGAAAATTGAGGATCAGCAGGATACTAAATATAACAAGACCAATCTGAAAATTTCTTCCCGGGGCCTGAACAAAAGGATGAAAAAATTTATCGGGGGCCCGGGGCTCTATGTACAATAAACACCATTCCGGTCGGTTTAAAAATGACGCTGGGGGATGAGTGTCTCACGGCCTTTTCAGTGGGGGATCAATTGCTCTGGGGTACGTCTGAACCGCTTCGAAGGATTTTGAATATTGTGCTTTAAGAATATTATTGCTTCAAAGCATATTTTTTTTCAAGAAAGGCCACCATTCTTGAAAAAGGAAATGTCAGGATAAAATAAAGAACGGCCACCGTGATCCAGATTTCAAAGGTCAGAAAAGTGGCACTCATCAATTCCATGCCCTGAAACGTCAATTCCTGTATGGAAATGACAGAGACAATGGAGGAATCTTTTATGGTGGAGATGAGCTGGCCTGCAAGGGGGAAGGCCACTTTTCTGAATGTCTGGGGAAAGACAACCAGTAAAAAGGTTTTCTGCCTGGACAATCCGATGGATGAGCCAGCTTCCCACTGTCCCTCGGATATGGAGTTAATCCCTCCACGGACAATTTCAGATATATAGGCCCCTTCATAGAGACCCAGAGCAATCACGGCAGACATAAAGGCATTGATCCGGTCCGGCCCTGATAAGAGAAACCCGATACCCTGCTTTACAGGCAAAGGAGCCTCCCTCAAATACCGATCCAGGCCTATGGCATCCAGAAACTGACTGGAAACAAAATAATAAAAAATAATCAAGAGCACAAGAGAGGGAATATTCCGGATGGTTTCAACATAGAGTCTGCTGATGACCCTTTGCCCAAATGAACCCTTTGCGCCCATGACTCCGGAGACTGTTCCGATAAGAAAGCCGAAAACCATTGCCCAGACACTGAGTTTCACTGTTGTGGCAAATCCTTTTGCCAGGATATTGGCCTTGAGCGCTCCGGTTCCCTGATCCCGGAAAAAAAAATAGGAAGGAATCCGACCCCATTCCCAATGATATGCCAGGATATCATTCATCCGTGAAAAAAAAACAGATATGGCGGCGATTAAAAGGATGATGGCCGCCATATCAATGATGGTAAATTTTAACGGTTTCTTATTTAACAAGGCTTTCCCATTTATTCGATTCAAACCAATACTCGGTTCTTTCCTTTAAAAATCCCTGGGCGTTCATACTCAGAATCCAGTTGTTAAAAAAATTTAAAGCGTCATGATCGCCCTTTTTCAATGCAAATCCGATGGGTTCTTTGGTAAAATTTTCCTTAATGGGAATGAATAATTTCTCCGGATATTTAAGGGCATGAAATACCGGCATGGGAGCAGAGGAAACCACGGCATGAACTCTTCCCAGGCTTAATTCCTGAAGGGCCTGGGTTTCATTTTCAAACAATTTAAGATCAGCTTCCGGGATATACTTCCGAGCAGCCTGTTCCGCAGTTGTACCCATTCGGACAGCAATAATGACTTCTTTTTTGTTAAAATCCGCCAGAGATGAAAAACCCTTTGCTTTTTCCTTGTGAGCAACCATTGACATGCCTGAATATTCATAGGGAATGGTAAAATTCACTTTCAAATTACGTTCCGGCGTAATGCCCATCCCACCGATGATGACATCAAATTTACCGGTCAAAAGGGCAGGAATAATGCCAGACCATGCCGTCGGAACAAACTCGATCTTGACCCCCATGTCTTCAGCCAGTTTTTTAGCCACATCAATTTCAAACCCGATCAAATTGTCTTGTTTATCTTTCATTGCCCATGGCACAAAGGTGGACATTCCCACCCGGATAACCCCCTCTTTTTGAATTTTTTCAATCATACTCTCCTGGGCAGATAAAACCTGGCCCATCAATAAGAAAAACAGAATGCCGAAACTTAAACACTTTTTCATTTCCACCTCCTTTTTATGGATTTTGTATCCAACACTAATGATTAATAAATTTGAATCTGTTTTCAACCCGCCTGATAATGAAAGAAAGACCTGCGGTAATAACCAGATAACATAATGCCACAGTAAACCAGATTTCAAAACTTAAAAATGTTTCAGACACAATTTTTTGCCCCTGCAGGGTCAGGTCTGCAATGGCAATGGTACTGACCAGGGCCGAATCTTTGATTAAGGAGATACTTTGACCCGCCAGCATGGGCAGGGTTTGCCTGAGCATCTGGGGAAGGATGACCTTGATATAGGTAACGGGAACGGATAATCCGATACTTTGTGCTGCTTCATATTGTCCCCTTGGAATATTCACCACACCTGAGCGAATGATCTCTGAAGCATAGGCCCCCTCAAACAGGCTCAGGGCGATAACTGCGGATAGGAATGCAGATATGTCCAATACGGGTGAAATCACAAAATACAGGACAAAAATCTGGATCAGCAGCGGTGTATTTCTGATGGTTTCAACATAGAGCCACGAGATCAGTCTGAGTACCGGGGAAGTTGACAGCCTTGCAAAGGCAGATAAAAAGCCCAGGGCCAGGGAAAAGAGAAGACCCCAGAAAGAAATCTTAAGTGTGACAAAAAGCCCTTTAATCAGCAACCCCGTTACAAACTGTCCGTTTTCATAGACAAACAGATACGGTTTGACTCTGTACCATTGCCAGTTATACTCAAGATTTTGATAACCGATAATGACAACCAGAACACTTAAAAAAATAAAAAGAAACGGCTTGATACCCATTTTCACACGATTCATGAGTGCCCCCATGTTTTTTAAAGGCAAAGAATAGCATGAAAAAAGAAAACCTGCCACCTAAAGGGATAAACGCTTGCTTTTTGGTCAACAAAGTATCAAAAATTTCTTAACTCCTCAATTTCCACACTCTTGTGATTCCGTAATAGATCAGCACCAGGCCGACAATGCAGTTTAAAACCTGCACCATCAGGTTTGGAATGCCTGATTTTAATACAGACAGGATCAACATTGCCGCGGACAGGAAAAAAAAGGTGGAAAGGCCCGTGCCAATCCCGAATATGACCAGTTCTTTCTTTTTATAATTTTTTTCAATGGCTTTTGCAGAAAACACACTGCTCCAGAAGACGATGGTCAGCGGGCTTGAAGCAGTCAGGATAAAACAGCTTGTGAAGCTGTTCACAGGTGTCCAGGCAATAGATTTGACCTGTTCTGCACCATTAATAAACAATAGGCCCTTATATAACATCATCAATCCGAACAACGTCAGTATGATCGAGCTGATCCTGCCGAATATTTTTTTTATTCTATCTTCCTGCAGCAGTCTGCCGATCCCGATCAATGACAGGACAATATATATATAATCGACCATCGTTACGGCCAGGATGCCGGACAACCCATTGACATAATTGCTGTCCACGGTAATTCCAAAAATATAAAAGAAGACAGGTCCCACGGCCAGTTGAAGAAATAAACCGGTCAACATTCCATTGAAAAGCGGCGTCATTGATAATCCTTTATAAAAGATTGAATATCTCCAAATGTTGTAATAATGATATAGGATCTGAAAGAATGTGTGAATGGCTGTTTTAAGGTTATGAGCGGAATCTGATGAATAATTTAAGGAATGACGGATAATGAACGCTAAATTCGAAAGTCCGGTTGATACAATCGGCATGAACATCCTTCGGGAACTTCAGATGAATGCACGATCCGGCTTCAGCAAGATTGGCCGGCGCGTGGGCCTGTCGTCACCTGCGGTTGCAGAACGGGTTTATAAAATGGAGGCGGCCGGGATTATCACCGGGTATCACGCCGATATCGACCCCAAAGCCTTTGGGCTGGATCTTATGGCGTTTATTGCAATAACCACTCAGCCTGAAAAATATCAGCAGATTTATTCTTTTGCCGAAAAGCAGCAAGAGATTGTTGAATGTCATCATATCAGCGGCAATGAATCATTAATGCTGAAGGTTGTTGCAGGTTCCATCGCCCAATTGAACAGCATGATTGAAAAGCTGAGCCGGTTTGGTGAGACAAAAACCTCCATTGTATTGTCTTCTCCGGTCAGAAAAAGAATTGAGTTTACAGTTCCGGAAGATTAACCGTTTTTAAAGGATCAAATCACATGAATACCATCAGAATCATCCAGGGCGATATCACCCAGGCTGATGTGGATGCCGTTGTCAATGCCGCCAAGCCGGGAACAGCAATTCTAAATTTGCGAATTAAAGATGTTTGATTGAGTGTAGCTTCATATTTTCCCGGCGCATAAATGTGTTGAAGAGAGAAAAACAGGCCTTGCATTTTAAAATAGGTGACGATAATATTATTTACAAAATCTAAATAATCATAAACGGATCTCATTCATTGAGGAGAA
>JAIFMF010000112.1 GCA_020048635.1 Desulfobacula sp.
AGAATCAATGAAATGCTGGGGGATCTCAAACTCTCGGTGGAACATAAGGGCCTCATCGTCAACCGGGCGCCGGAAACTCTGAGCAACGCCTTTCTTGAAGAAGCAGAGAGGATCGGGGTTCCCATCTTGTGCACCATCCCGGATGATCAGAACCTTCTGGAGTTCGACATGGAAAGACGATCGCTTCTTGAATTGCCGGATGATTCCCCGGCCGTGGTCGCCATCAAAACTATGATGGAAAAGGTGAAAAATATTATTTAGATGGTCATGGGCTATATCTTTGATTTAAAGGATTCAGGGTCATACGATGCCTGGTTTTCCCAGGCCAAGAATCAATATCGCCTCGATCTTGAAATCAAATTATTGATGAGTCTTCTGGCTCCTGAAAAAGGGCAGAGAATTCTGGATATCGGCTGTGGAACCGGGATCAGCCTTGAGCCGCTTCTGGATAAGGGGTTGAGCCTCACAGGGATTGATCCTTCTCCCTATATGCTGGCTCTGGCATCAAAAAAACTTGAAAACAGGGTGGATTTTCACAAGGGATTTGGCGAGGATCTGCCTTTTGATGACAATTCCTTTGACACTGCTTTTTTTTTCACCAGCCTTGAATTTATGGACAGACCAGCCAAAGCCATTGAGGAAGCCTGCAGGGTGGCAAAGGATACGGTGGTGATCTGTGCTCTCAACCGTTATGCACCCTTGAATATGGTCAGACGATTTAAAAGTTTTTTCATACCCGGCATCTATGCCCATGCTGATTTTTTCAGTATCTGGGAATTGAAGCAGCTTATGTTCGGCATGCTGGGCAGCGTTCCCGTCAAATGGAAAACCACATTACAGTTTCCTTTTGCCTGCAATCGGACGGCTGCATGGATTGAAAACAATAAGATCGTTCAGAAGTCTATTTTCGGGACAATGATCGGTATGAAAATCAGACCTGTCCCGAAATTCAGAACAAGGGCACTGACCCTCAAGATCAGAGCACAGAAAGCCTATAATCCCGCAACTGGCCTTGCCACACGGATGAGATCCTGAAAAATGGAAACTCTGATTTATGAGAAGCTGAAAGATAAGTCTGTAAAATGCGGTATCTGCAGACATGCCTGTGTGATCCGGGAAGGGAAACGCGGGGTCTGCAATGTTCGTGAAAACCAGGGCGGCAGGCTTTTATCCCTTGTTTATCCAAAACTGATTGCCAAAAGTATTGATCCCATAGAAAAAAAGCCCATTTTTCATCTGAAGCCGGGTTCCTTTTCCTATTCCATTGCCACGGTGGGGTGTAATTTCAAATGTGCCTTCTGCCAGAATTCGGATATTGCTCAGATGCCGTCGGATATCGGCGGCATGATCCAGGGAAGGGATGTGACCCCGGAAGAGATTGTGAAAGAAGCCCTTAAGGCCGGATGTGAGAGTATTTCCTATACCTATACGGAACCCACTGTTTTTTTTGAACTGGCCCTCTTTACAGCCAGGCTTGCAAAGGAGAAAGGCCTTTTTAATATATTTGTCACCAATGGCTATATGAGTCAAAAAGCCCTTGAGATGGTTGCCCCTTATCTTGATGCGGCCAATGTGGATTTAAAAGCCTTTACCGACAAGTTTTATAAGACTTTTTGTAAAGCAAGGATCGAACCGGTCAAGGAGAATATCCGGCACATGCTGGATCTGGGAATTCTGGTGGAACTTACGACCCTTCTGATTCCAGGGCTCAATGATGATAAAAAAGAACTCACCGCCATGGCTGAATATATTGCCACAGACCTTGGGGAAAAAACCCCCTGGCATATTTCAAGGTTTCATCCCTGCTATCGTTTGACCGACACGCCGTCCACCCCTGTGTCAAGCCTGATGACTGCCTTTGAAGCAGGTAAGGCTGCAGGTCTTCACTATGTCTATACAGGAAATGTCCCTGGTCTGCCGTCGGAAAACACTTTTTGCCATTCCTGTAAAGCCCTTCTTGTGAAACGTCACGGGTATCAGATTGAAAATCGTCTGCTCAAGGGCGGGGTTTGTCCTGAATGTAAAACCCTTGCTCATGGCATCTATTAACCCTGAAAAAATGAAAGACCTGAAATTTTAAGATGATTGAGAATCTAAAAGAAAAGATACAGGTTTACGGAAGGATGATCAAATTTTCCCATACCCTGTTTGCACTTCCCTTTGCCTTGTCGGCAGTGGTGTTGGCCTTTGAAACCTATCCGTTTTCCTTCTGGGATCTGTTCTGGATTCTTCTGGCCATGGTGGGGGCAAGATCATCTGCCATGGGATTTAACCGGATCGTGGATGCAGCAATAGATAAGAAAAACCAGAGAACCGCAGCAAGGGAGATTCCTTCAGGCATTTTGTCTAAAAAAGAATCGTGTTTTTTTGTTGTTACATCTTCCCTGGTTTTTATCCTGAGTGCTGCCATGCTGTCGCGTCTCTGCTTTTTTCTTTCATTTCCGGTATTGTTTTTTCTTTTTTTTTATTCTTATACCAAACGCTTTACACAATATTGCCACCTCTTTCTCGGGTTTGCCATATCCCTTGCCCCTGTCGGTGCATGGGTGGCCATTACCGGCACCTTGTCTACTGGTGTTGTCTTTTTAAGTCTCGGCCTTTTGACCTATATTGCCGGGTTTGATATTCTTTATGCCTGCCAGGATATTGAGTTTGACAAAAAGGAAGGACTTTTTTCCCTGCCGTCAAAATTAGGAGCCAAAAAAGCCATGATGGTTTCAGCACTTTTACATGGTGCAGCTTTCATCTTTCTTTTCGCCATGTATCTGAGCTTTGGCATGCACCCGGTTTTTCTTATATTTCTCGCTGTGATCGGTGTTCTGTTGATTGCAGAACACTATCTTGTAAGGCCCGATGACCTCACCCATATCAATATGGCCTTCTTTCACATCAATTCCTTCATTTCCATCCTTCTTTTCATGGGCGTTCTGACCCAGGCTTTTTTTAAATAATGGACGAGAATATTTACTCCATATTTAAAAGACTTCAGGATCATGGCTTTAAAGCCTATCTGGTCGGTGGTGCGGTCAGGGACATCTTTATGCAGAGAAAACCTGATGATATCGACATCCTGACCCATGCGTCAATTCCGGAAATCAAATCTGTTTTTTCAGACTGGAAGGTCAGAACTGTCGGCAAGACATTTTCCGTGTGCATCATCAATGGGATTGAAGTTTCCTCGGGCCGCGCTGGATCGGATGTGGCAAGCTTTCCTGAGTCGGACCTGGCCAGAAGAGACTTTACCATCAATGCCATGGCCTTTGATCCTGTTTCAAAAAAAATCATAGATCCTTTTAACGGTAGAAAAGATATCGAGAACAGGATCATCCGGTTTACCCGGGAGCCTTTGAAAAGAATAGCGGAAGATCCTGTAAGAATGGTCAGGGCATGCAGGTTCCTGGCTCTTATGAAAGGCTCATTTTCTCTTTCCACCCTGAATGCATTGCAGGCATGCAGAGCCTTGCTTGACAAAGATGTTGCAAAAGAAAGAATCAGCCATGAAATCATGAAGGCCATGGCGTTGGACAAGCCTTCCTTGTTTTTCAGAGCGCTTCAGAAGACAGGGCTTTTATCGTATATTTTCCCAAGCCTTGATCGTTGCTTTGATCTTGATGGCGGTCTCCATCACAGGGAAACGGTTTTTGAACACTGCATGCTGGTGGGGGATGCCCTGCCAGCAAGGCTTCCGTTTTTAAGACTGGCCGGGTTTCTGCATGATATCGGAAAATTTGATGCTGCAACACTTGAGGACGGGAGTCTTACCTTTGCCGGGCATGAGGACCATGCACAAGAAATGGTGAAAGACTTATCTGCCTTAAGATTTTCTGTTCGGGATATTACCTATATAAGCGCTTTAATGAAAACCCATATGCGGCCTTTGACCGTCGAAACCACACCCAGGGCTGCACGGCGGCTTTTGGCCATGCTGAATCGCCATGGTCTTTCCCACCAGGATTTTATGCGGATGCGGATTGCCGATAAAAAAGGGAATCTTGCCAAAAAACCGTATACGATTTCTGAAATCCGGGTCAGGCTTAAAAAATTACTTGATGAAATCCATCGATCCAGTGCCCTCAGTATCAACGACCTTGATATTTCAGGCCATGAAATCGCCGACCTTTTGAATATAAAACCTTCTCCTGAAATTGGAAAAATAAAAGAGCTGCTGTTTGAAAAAGTCTTGGACAATCCCTTATTAAACCAAAATGACGAATTGAAAAAATTATGCCTCTCCTTTCAAATAAAAAAATAATACTGTTTTTCGGCTGTCTGGCCATTTTTTTTCCAGGCTCCTTTGTGTTCGGGTTCCCCGGTGTCATGGCATCACAATGGCAGACACTTTTTCATGTGAGTAAAGCCGATATCGGTCGCCTGATGTTTTTCATTCTGGCCGGAACCGGATTCTCCATGTATCTGGCCGGAAAACTCCAGGAAAAAATCCCCGGTCGCCTCATCATTTTTATCGGCTGTCTTGCGTGTTCAGCCGCCATGGTGTTTGTTGGACGGGCCTCCAGCATAATCGATGTGTATATCTGGGCTTTTGTGGAAGGGTTTTTTACCGCCTTTGTCTATATTCCCTGCCTTACGATTTATCAAAAAATGTTCCCGGAAAACAAAGGACTTGTTGCAGGAATTCTGAATCTGACCTTTGGCGGATCGGCAGCCGTCATGTCGCCTATATTCACTTTTTTCCTGATTTCAAAAGGCTACGGGTTTACCTGTAATCTTGTAGCCGCTGTCTCTGTTTTGCTGGGAGCTTCGGTTTCTCTTCTCATCAAACTCCCGGAGAAAGAAAAATTTCAGGGAGGGCAGCCGGTCACCACCCTGTCTTTGATCCGGACCATCAGGTTTTCATCCTTCCGGTTTTTATGGTGTTCCTGGGCTTTGGCCGGGGCCGCCGGGGTTTCCCTGATTGTTCTTTCGTCCTCCTTTGGTCAACAATTGGGGTATGACGTAACTCAGTATGTCTATATATTGACTGCTTTTAACGTGTTGAACGGGATCGGGCGACTTGTCTGCGGGAGATTGTCGGACAGATTTTCCAAGCAAAAAATACTTATGATTGTTTATCTCATGGCATCCGGGGCATATTTTTTAATGCCGCATTTCCAGGATATTTATATGCTCAGTTTTCTTTCCTGTTTTATCGGGCTTGCATTCGGTGCCATGTTTACGGTTTCCGCACCGCTTGTGACCGAAGTGTTCGGACTTGAAAATTTCGGAAAGGTCTTCGGGCTTGTTTTTACTGCCTATGGTTTTTGCGCGGGGTTTCTCGGGCCGTGGCTGTCGGGTCTTATCCTTAACGCAACCGGGTCTGATTTCAGGGTCGTATTTACTCTGTTTGCCTGTTTTTATCTGATTTCATCCATGCTGGTTCTGAAAGTCAAAAAACAGGAAAGACCCTTTTGATACCCTTGACAGATCAGAAAGAAATCCGGTTCAAAAGATGGACATAATATTTGTCCAAAGCATATTCAAGAGCAGCTCAGTTTTTCCTTTGGATAACATGAATGGCGGTTGCCTTGAAAGAAGCAAACACCTCTTCTCCCGGTTTTAAGAGAAGTGACGACAGGGAATGGTGGGTCACATAAGAGACCATGGGAAAGCCGCAGTCCAGGCTGAGTTTATGATACAGTCCCAGGGGAATGATCTTGTCGATGCGGCCCTTGATGGTGTTTCGAACGCTGGTTTCGCCGGTGGGTGCGGTTTTGGTAATAAATACATTTTCCGGCCGGATGCAGAGCGTGACATGGGTTCCGGGAGGGATGTCCCCCACAGCCTCAATCTCTTTTCCGGATACGGAAATGATCACAGACCTGTCCCGGTTTTCTATGACTTTCCCCTGAAGAATCGTATCAACTCCTACCAGGGAGGCCACAATTTCGTTTTCCGGGTGGTTCATGATTTCACCGACATCACCGATCTGGATGATCCTGCCGTCGGCCATCACGCCCAGTCGGGTTGCCAGCCGCAAGGCCTCGATCCGGTCATGGGTGACAAACACGGTGGTGATTCCGGTTTCCCTTAATACCTTTTCAAGGTCTTCCATCATGGCTTCCCGGATAATCGGGTCCAGGGCGGAAAAGGGTTCATCCAGGAACAGGATCTCAGGGCCGGTTGCAAAGGCCCGCGCAATGCTTGTTCTTCTTGCTTCTCCGCCGGAAAGAGTCCTGGCCGAACGATCTTTGAGATGCGATATGCCGAACCGATCAAGGGTTTGAATTACAATCGGCTCTATCTCTTTTTTGTTCATTCCCCGGATTTTAAGACCGCTGGCTACATTTTTATAAACCGTTGTGTTGAACAGCAGTGGTTCCTGAAGAATCATGGCAAGCCTTCGCCGATAGGAAAGAAGGGAGATGTCCTCCCCCACCTTTTTCCCCCTGAAACGAATTTCTCCTTGAGAGGGTTTCACAAGGGCGGCAAGGGTTTGAAGAAGCGTGCTTTTCCCTGCGCCATTGGGGCCGATCAGAAATAAAACCTCGCTTTCGGCAATGGAAAGCGATGGGATGGACAGGACAGGAACTCCCCCCCGGATGACTTCCAGATTTTTAACCTCAAGCACAGGTGCTTCCAGGCTCATCTGTGTTTTTCTCTTTGTTGGATCTGTGTAAGGATAAGATTAATCAGATAGGCCAGGATCATCAGGATAATGGAAAGAGAAATGGCCACATCAAAATTGCCCCTGCCGGTTTCCATGACGGTGGCGGTGGTCAGAACCCTTGAATATCCTTTGATGTTGCCACCCACCATAATGGACGCGCCGACTTCCGATATAACGCCGCCAAATCCAGCCATTACCGCAGCTAGAAGGGAGAGTTTGGCTTCTTTCACCAGTATCAGGATCATCTGGAACCGGGTGGCACCCAGGGCCAGGATCTGAGTCTGGAGCTTGACCGGGAGCTGCTGAATAGCTGCAAGGGAGATCCCCGTGACAATGGGTGTGGCAATGACCGTCTGGGCCAGGATCATGGCGCCGGGTGTGTAGAGAAGCCCCATAAACCCGAGCGGCCCGTTTCTCCAGAGGCTGATGGTCACAAAAAGTCCAACCACCACCGGAGGCAGGGCCATGCCGGTATTGATAAGGCTGACAACGAATCTTCGACCGGAGAATTGGGTGAGAGCGACGGTCGCTCCCACCGATATGCCTAAGACAAGGCTGATCAGCGTTGCCGTTCCTGAAATCTGAAGGGAAAGAAGCGTAATCCCCACCACCTCGGGATCAAACGTGAAAATAAGAAGAAACGCTTTCTTAATACCTTCCAGGATCAATTCCATTTATTTGCCCAAGTCCTCAACTTTTTTGCCTGCATCCGGGAAAAACAGGGGCGCACCGTATTTATCCACGCCAAAGGTCTTTATAACATCCTGGGTTTCTTTTGCAACCATGAAATCGGCAAATGCCTTGGCCCCGGCTTTGTTCACCTTGGGCCATTTTTCCGGATTGACGTCAATGACATGATAGACATTTAAAAGGATGCCGTCCCCTTCAACCAGGATATCAAGGCTCAGATTCTTTTTTACGGCAAGGTAAGTTCCCCTGTCGGCCAGGGTGTATCCCTTTTTTTCAGCAGCGACACTGAGGGTCTGTCCCATGCCGAGACCGGTGGACTGATACCATTTTTC
>JAIFMF010000086.1 GCA_020048635.1 Desulfobacula sp.
TAAAACCGGCAATATCTTTTTAACCAATATCCACCGGGTTTATTCAGGCAATGACGTGGAGCCGTCGGCCGATGATGAAAACACAATGGATTATTTTTTAGGCAAACGGCCGAAGGGGAAAACCAATGATTCCAAAGTCGATCTGGGGGATATCGTCCGGGATATTGATGAACTGGTGGTTCTGAACGATGAGGCCCACCATATCCATGACAACCGGCTGGCCTGGTTTAAATCCATAGAGGACATCCATCATGGGTTGCAGCATAAAGACGGTTTTTTATCCCTTCAAGTGGATGTCACCGCAACTCCCAAACATAACAATGGTGCCATTTTTGTGCAGACCATATCGGATTATCCCCTGGTGGAAGCCATTTCACAAAATGTGGTCAAGCATCCGGTCCTGCCTGATTCTGCCAGCCGTGCCAAATTATCTGAACGGCAAAGTTCCCGATATACTGAAAAATATGCAGACTATTTGAACCTGGGAATAGAGGAATGGCGTAAGGCTTATATAGAGCATGAAAAGATGAATAAAAAGGCCATTCTGTTTGTCATGACGGATGACACGAAAAACTGTGATGATGTGGCTGAGTATCTGGAAGCTACCTACCCTGAGTTGAAAGATGCGGTATTGGTCATTCATACGAAAAATAACGGGGAGATCGCCGAGGTAAAAACCGGGAAGAAGAAAGAAGAGCTTGATGTATTACGAAAGCAGTCCAACGCGATCGACAGTTGGGAGAGCCCTTTTAAAGCCATTGTTTCGGTGTTGATGCTAAAAGAAGGGTGGGATGTGAAAAATGTCACGACCATTGTGGGTCTGCGTGCATATTCGGCCCAGAGCAATATTCTGCCGGAACAGACCCTGGGAAGGGGGTTACGCAAAATGTATCCCGGAAATTTTGTGGAAGAATATGTAAGCGTGGTCGGTACGGATGCATTCATGGATTTTGTCGAGTCCATCCAGTCTGAGGGTGTGGAGCTTGAACGAAAGGCGATGGGCGAAGGCACCAAGCCCAAAACCCCCATCATTGTTGAAGTGGATCATGAGAATACCCTCAAGGATATGGACCGCCTGGATATTGAAATTCCTGTTCTGACAGCGAGAATTTATCGGGAATACAAAAACCTCGCGGAACTGGACGCCGGATGTTTCGATTATAAAAAAGCACCCTACAAAACATTCAGTGAAGAAGAAAAACGACAGATCGTATTCAAGGATATTACAACGGGCAAGATTAACCATACAACCGTGTTGGATTCAAGTCTTGTTACGGATTACCGGGCCGTCATCGGTTATTTTTCCCAGGTTATTATGAAGGACTTGCGCCTGGTGAGCGGCTATGACGTGTTGTATGGAAAGGTAAAATCTTTCGTTCAGAATGATTTGTTTGAAACCAAGGTTGATCTGGATGATCTGAATACCCTTCGGAACTTGTCGGAACTGGAGGCAAGCAAAACACTGATAGAGACTTTCAAGAAGCAGATCAATGCGTTAACGATTCAGGATAAAGGCGATGCAAAAATTTCAGACGTTATCAAACTAAGGAAAACCCGTCCCTTTGTGGCTAAGGAACAAGGCTATATTGTTCCAAAGAAAAGTATTTTCAACAAAATTATCGGGGACAGCCATCTTGAGCTTCAGTTTGTCGCTTTCCTTGAGGAATGTGAGGATATTATTTCTTATGTAAAAAATTATTTGGCCGTTCATTTTCAAATCGATTATGTCAAAGCGGATGGTAATATTTCAAATTATTATCCTGATTTTATCGTTAAGAGATCTTTAAATTCAATTGTTGTTGTCGAAACCAAAGGGCTTGAAGACCTTGATGTCCCATTAAAGATGAAAAGGCTGCACGACTGGTGTGCGGACATCAATGCCGTTCAATCCGATATCCGCTACGATTATGTATTTGTTGATGAAGAAAGTTTCAATAAATACAAACCAAAGAGTTTTGAGACATTGATGTCCGGATTTCGGGAGTATAAGGATTGGAAAAAATGAGCAAAGATATCCAGAACCCTTCAGACAGACTTGAACCACAATTTACAACTATTCTGACACAGATACAGCAAGCCAGGCAACAGGCGTATCAGCGGATTAACCAGACCCTTGTCGAACTTTATTGGAATATCGGCCAATATATTTCCATTCAGGTTCAAACTGAGGGTTGGGGTCAAAGTATTGTTGAAGAGCTGGCGGTTTTTCTCAAACATAAAGATCCCCATATTAAAGGGTTTTCTGCCCGAAATATCTGGACAATGAAGCAATTTTACGAAACATATCAGCAAAATGAGAAACTGCCATCACTGGTGGCAGAATTAGGTTGGACCCATAACAGGAGAATCATGAGTCTGAAAACAGCGGAAGAAAGAGAGTTCTACCTGCTGTTGTGTACCCGGCAAAAATATAGTATCCGGGAACTGGAACGACTGATTGATAGTGGTACCTTTGAAAGAACCATGCTGGGGGATCAGAAGCTCTCAGAAACTGTTAAACAATTGCCCCAGCCGGTTGAAGGGGTGTTCAAGGATAGCTATATCTTTGATTTTTTAGACCTCCCGGTTCCCCACAAGGAAAAAGAGCTGCAGCAGGCCCTGGTCGACTCTCTTAAAGATTTCATTCTTGAGTTGGGTATCGGATTTGCTTTTATTGGCCGGGAATACCGCCTGCAAGTGGGGCTGGATGATTTTTTCATTGATCTGCTGTTCTTTCATCGGCAGTTACAATGCATGGTTGCCTTTGAACTTAAAACCAAAAAATTCAGTCCTGCTCATTTGGGGCAACTGGAATTTTATCTGGAAGCCCTGGACAGAGATATCAAACTGCCTCATGAGAATCCAAGCATTGGTGTGCTGCTTTGCAGGGAAAAAAACGATGAGGTGGTCGAATATGCCTTAAGCCGTTCCGCCAGCCCTGCCATTATTTCAAATTATGAAACCAAGCTGATCCCAAAAGAGGTCTTGAGGAAAAAACTGAATGAGTTTTATGAGCTGCTGGAAGGAAAAAGGATGGGGAATGGACAGGAAAGCAAAGATAAGAGAATATAAAGATACTCCTCGTCTTGGGATTCCCACCGTTTAAGCCTGGGCAAAGGAGAAGCAGATGGAGATTAAAGAGATACCGTTTCAGGTATTTGATTTGGAGAACATGACTGCTGAAGAGCATCCCGGTGTTACGGGCAAAGCCTTCTGGAAAACCGTCAGCAGGGGAAACGTCCGAATCAGGATTGTCGAATACACGCCTGGCTATCTGGCAGATCACTGGTGTGAAAAGGGCCATGCCGTGTTTGTATTAAACGGAGAATTTGAGTCCGAACTCAAGGACGGAAGAAAATTTACCTTAAAGGTGGGCATGTGCTATCTGGTTGCGGATCATACGGATGCGCACAGGTCCTATACAAAAGATGGGGTAAAACTCTTAATTGTTGATTAATGGAAAAGTATATGGTCAAGGTATTCATGTTGTTTGCTTTTTGTTTTCTATCCTGCGCTTCCGGTGTCCCTCGTGAGATTGTGCATTTGCCCGATGAGCCCGAGCATCCGCCAAATTCAACCGTGAGGTTCAAGACTGCGGATTCCTACGAGCAGGTGTTAGAGATGTGGAAAACACCGGAGGATGTCAGTGCATGGATCGGCGGCAATTTTTCCTATGACAGGGAGCGGGCAATCCAGCTTTCCGAGACTCGGAAAACAGAGAACGAAACCCCTCCCATTTATAGCCCGCTTGCACTGGCTCGTCAGCTTCAAGCGAGACGGCAGATACTTTTTTTTTGCAGACTCCAGGCGCCCTGCTCATATTGCAGGCCCATACACCGACATTCAAACATTTGTCAAAGAATACGAACACTACAGAGGACGGGAAATTGTTAGTTTTCAGGAATTGGATTCATACCGGAAAAAGCAGAAGGCCTCATCCGGCAAAGAAAAGAAGAACCATGCCGAAGGGGACTTTTAAATTTTTCATTTAAATGATATCTATAACCTGTTTTTTGGAATTAAAAAAAAATTGATTTTCAGGAGTTATAAAAGAATATGCTAAAGGCCTGTGATTTAAAAAAAGGGAATGTTGTTGAAATCAACAACGAAGTATACGTGGTAAAACATATTGATGTGAAGACCCCGTCGGCGCGAGGCGCAGTTACCCTTTACAAGGTCAGGTTCACCCATATCAGGACCAAACAGAAATACGAAGAAAGCTATAAGGGAAATGACCCCCTGAACGAAGTGGCCCTCCAGAGAAAACCGGTGCAGTATCTTTACCCGGACGGGGAGTTACATGTTTTCATGGATAACCTGGAATATGCCCAGTACATGATCGCGGGAGATACGATCGAAGATGATCTCATCTGGCTCACAGACGGCATGGAAGGGCTTGTGGGCGTTTTTATCGATGACAGTATGGTGGCACTTGAGATTCCGACCACCCTTGTCTTTGAAATCAGCGAGACCGCACCCGGCGTCAAGACAGCCAGCGCCACGGCGAGGACAAAGCCCGCAACCCTTTCCAACGGTCTTGAAATCCAGATCCCGGAATATCTTGAATCCGGGGAAAAGGTCAAAGTCAACACTGAAACAAGAAAGTATATGTCCAGGGCCTGATTCAGCCTTGCCGCGCTGTTCTTTCCGGCCAAAAACCAGATTTCAGGTTCAAAGGTTCGGCTAAAGATTCTTTTCAGCTTTGATGATGGCCGAAAGGCCCTTGTGAAGATTCCGGATGATGGCGGTCTCGCTGATGCCGAGTCTTTTTGCATTGCTGATATCAAAAACGGAGTCCTCGATTTTTGTTTTTTCCCCTCGTGTTCCCCTGATCTGAAGGTGATAGTCCTTGGCAAGGCGGTTGAGGACTTCTTTTTTTTGATCCAGTTTTTCAAGCCGGATATGGACCCCGGCTCTCATGGCGGTTCCAAGATTGGTGGGGCAGGAGGTGAGATATCCATAGGTTTTGTCATGGGCGAAATCAAGCCGTTCCCCCAGGGTCTGAAGTGCCCGACAAAGCCGGCTATAAGTGCTTGAAAGGTCTGATGTTGTTTCAAGGCTCATGATTCTTAAATGGTCTTCTTCATTGATCCACACAATAAACTGTCGGTCAGAGGAATAAAACACCCCCCGACCCTCTGGAAAATCAGAATTAATGCCTGCCGCATCCTGGAATCGATCCCCTTTTTCAAAAAGGAGGGTTTCGATTCCGGCTGGTCTATCCTCATTTTTTTCGATATCCGCCAAAGACAGATATCTGCCTGCAAGATCGTCTTTGAGGGAGTTCAATGCATTTATGATGATTCCTTCCAAATCCTTTCGGTCTGATAAGGAAATGTGCGCAGGGAAACAAAAACTCTTCAAATTTCTTGCCACCCTGATGCGTGTGGAAAGGATATAGTTCCCACCAGGGTCTATCAGGGGAAGATTCGTCGTTGTAAAATCGGAGACATGGTTTTGATCCTTTGAAAACCCATGATATTCGGAAATAATGGGATCGAAAACAGGTGAAAATACCTGATATGATTCCGCGTCACCGGCATAGATGCCGATGCTGCTGTCCGGGTTTTTAATGCCGGACCGGATGGCCTTTTCAAGCGTAAACCCGGAATCGGTTGTATTGTGTTCAAGGCTTTTGAAAAGGTTTTGGGGCAGGTACTTTTTTACAAGGGAAGGAGATGTTTCAGAGAAAAGAGCCGTCGTCAAAACCCGTTAACTCTCATAGGAAGAGGCCTGGGAAGAAATTCCCCTGGCCAGCAGGGTCTGGATTTTGTCCAGAACACGGCACTCTGAATGGCATCCGGGAAGCGCTGATCTGTTTTTGCAGGTCAGGCAGGGGCTTTTGACCAGATACCCGATTTCAAAGTCAAATTTGTCTCTTATAATTACCGTTTCCATAATAAAGGCCTTTTTTCATCCGATGTTAAAAATCTATATATCAATTTGATTTGGAATCGTCAATATCCCTGTTCGTTTTGGATTCGTTCTTGCTTTTTTCATTTTTTTTTGCCTTGTCAGAAGAAAAAGCAAATGATAAATCAAGGGGAATCTTCTGAACCTATAAATGTACAGGAAAGGGCCAAAGACCGTGAGCGAATCAAAATTTGCAAACTTGAAGGAAAAGGAAAAGGAAACAAGAAGACAGATCGTTATTGAATCTTCTCTGGCGCTTTTTGCAAAAAAACCCTTTTATGAAGTCGGTATGAGGGAAGTCGCAGAAGAGGCAGGTATTTCACCGGCAACCATATACCGGTATTTTGCAAGCCAGGAAGAATTGTTCCATGAGGCGTTTATCCAGGAGATTGACACGGCCAGCAAAGCTTTCAAAGATATGGTTCAGAAAGAAGAACCCGCTGGTATTGTAGACTTCGGTATTTCCTTTGTGGATCACCTTCTTGAAAATGAATCCACTTTTCAGATGATGACCTATCTCATGCTGAGGAACAAACTTGCAAATCCGGTCATGGGCAGGTTTGATTCAGTAACAAAGATTTTTTTTGATCTTTTTGAACAGCTCCTCATAAAAAACGGTGCAAAAGAAGGAAAAGTAAGACTATATGCCCATTCTTACATTGCCTCCCTTGCAGGCATATTAATGACGTTTAGAAATTCTCCCCTTAAGAACAAAAAGGCTGTCCGGGATCATATTCACAAACTGGTCAAAGTCACTTCTTCTCTTTATTCGGGTCAACTAATCAAACAGGCATAGAGGATTATGGAACAGATCAAAGAATCAATTGAAAAAAGTCACCTGCTCATCAGCAGCATTCGAAAAGAAATTTCAAAACAGCTTGTGGGGCAGGAAAAGCTTGTGGATAGCCTTCTGACAGGGCTCTTAACCGGAGGGCATGTCCTCATCGAAGGGGTTCCGGGACTGGCCAAGACAAGAGCGGTAAAAGCCCTTGCATCGGCGGTTCAGGCTCAGTTTAAACGCATCCAGTTTACCCCGGATCTTCTTCCTGCCGATCTCACGGGCACAGAAATTTATCGCCCCAAAACAGGGGATTTTGTCACGCGAAAAGGCCCCTTGTTCAATAACATCATCCTTGCCGATGAAATCAACCGGGCACCCTCCAAGGTTCAATCCGCTCTTCTGGAAGCCATGGAGGAAAAACAGGTGACCATCGGGGATGAAACTTTTGCCTTACCGTCTCCTTTCCTGGTCCTTGCCACCCAGAACCCCATTGAGCAGGAAGGGACTTACCCTTTGCCCGAAGCCCAGGTGGACCGGTTTATGCTCAAAGTTCTCGTGGGCTATCCAGACAAGGCTGAGGAACTTGAAATTCTTAAAAAGATCAGTTTTTCAAAGCCTGAGCCGATAATCCCGGTCATCAAGTGCGACGAACTTTCCGCCATGAGCGCCTTGATGGATCAGATTTATGTGGATGAAAAATTAAAAGAATATATCGTGAATCTGGTATTTGCTACCCGTGAGCCAAAAAAATACGGCATGGATGTGGCCGACTATATCCAATACGGGGCCTCACCAAGGGCTTCCATTTTCCTTGCCAAATCCGCCCGCGTGAATGCTTTCCTGTCCGGCAGGGGCTATGTCACGCCCCAGGATATCAAGCATGTGGGACCGGACGTGCTGAGACACCGCATCATTTTAAGCTTTGAAGCAGAAGCCGAAGATGTCG
>JAIFMF010000217.1 GCA_020048635.1 Desulfobacula sp.
ATAGTGTATATCCCCTGTGCAAGCCCAATTCCGGGCGCATAATGAAAAGGAGTATACCATGAACAAAACTGAAGTAAATCGATTTAATGAATTTTATCAACGACATCTGAGGTTACTCAAACTTCAGGGAAAAAGTCAGAAAACTATTGATGCCTATTCCCGGTCTATACGTAGAGTCCGTGATCATTTTGATTGCTGCCCGGATCAGTTAACCACTGACCAATTAGAAATTTATTTTGCCGGTCTGGTTGAAAGCCATTCCTGGAGTACCGTCAAAATAGATCGGAACGGTCTGCAATTCTTCTGGAGGCATGTCCTCAAGAAGGATTGGGAATGGATTAAAATGATTAAACCGCCCAAAGTGTATATGATTCCGGATATTCTTACTCCTGCTGAAGTAGAAAAGCTTATCGGGGCAACATGAAAACTGTGGTATCGGGTTTTTCTTTTAACTACCTACGCAATATTGCCATATTTTGGCTTCGCATAGCCGGCGCCTGAAATATTGCCAAGGCCCTGCGCACATGCTCGATGCTTGGCGAAGGCGTCCTGAGTCTCATCGGTATCCCTGATTTACTTTGACTTTGACGTGATCCTGCAGTTCTGATAATCTGTCTTGACTCCCGGTTTCTAACTGCTATAATGTATTAAGTTGAAGGTTAAATTTTATTAATAGTTTCAACGGAGGTTCAGTAATGAAAAAATTATTTGTAAGTATTGTCTTAGCAATAGCCATTTTCGGAGCAGTTATTTCACCAGTTTATGCTGGAGGTGATAAGGTCCAACATGAAAATGGTGCCGAAACAGCTCCAGGGCCTGGGGATGATGCAGAAGGGAATCAAGTTGGTGGTGATTGATTTTCGCAACATATATTTTTCATTCGATCTGACAGGTGCTATAATTTAGTTAAAGCACCTGTCAGATTTGTACTAAACTATCTTAATTTAATTTCATACCCGCAAGATCATATCCCCCCCGATGTGAATCTGTAGTTCAATTTTATTGGAGTTGAATTCCAGGCTCCCGATAAATTTTTTCATCCTTCTGTTCAGACGCCGGAAAAAAATTCAGAATGGGATGAATATATTATAGAGACCACTATTGGAAAAAGCGTTTGATTGATGTTGTCAGAAAATAAAGTTGAATTTTAACGCAGAACTGTGCGGAGCGGCTTTTTGCGTCCGCACCAGTGAAATGTTAGCCACTTATTCTAACTTTCATATGTTTCTTTATATGCCTTTTTAAGTTCCATATGTAACTCGTTTAATTTGATATATCCCTCGTCATTTTCATCAGGGTATTCTTTTTCATCATTCAGCACCATATCCAAAACGTCTAAAATGCAATCCAGATCCCAACTATAAAATGAAATAGGTCTTGAGCCTTTGTATTTTTCAATCTTTGTATCCAATCCAAAAGCTTCACACATGTGCCATGTATGTTTTTGTAGTTCTTCCAACTGCCTTCCAGATATTTTATGTTTTATTGGTATATCGTTCTTCCCAGGTTTCATAAAATTCCTTTAATTTGGCTAACCAAGTTAGTATACAGGTCTGTGTATCATGCTATTTTGAATAATATCCAACCAAATAAATTTTAAAATATGATCCAGAAATCCATATCAACATCTCTGAAGCCTGTAAAGTCATTTCAAAAATCAACTCTGGTGAAAATATAATTTATCCGGCAAGGCTCTGCCAAAATGGTTTTGATCGAGACATCAAGCTGATGGGGTCCCGATATATTTTTTCATCCTTTTGTTCAGACTCCGGAAAAAAATTCAAAATGGTCTTGTTATAGAGAGTTTAATTTTGGCATCTGGTATAGACCACTATATATTGTGGTTGCTATTTACTAAAATGGAATGCCTTAATTTTATGAAATATGAATTGTTGATTTTCGAAAAACTGTATGATACGGCAAGAATGTTTGAAACTGTAAGGGTTGAACTTTGAAAATTCCTTTTACATTATAAATGTATCCTGACATTAAAGGATAGGATATGGTAGAAAAACCTTCCTATGAAGAATTAGAGAGAGATTCAGCAGCATCAGAAAGCTGAATGTGGTTTTTCCGCAAAACATGATCGCATGGAACACCTAAGAAATATTTTACTGGCCATCCACGTCAACCAGTTGATCGTAAGGAAGACAGATCCGATGACCCTGATAGAAAAAATCTGTTCTGAATTGACTAATACCCGGGGGTATTTTAATGTACAGCTTTCCCTAAAAATCTTATAACAATTTAAACTAAGAGAAAAACCAATGGACAAAATAGACCTTTCAGGATTGAAAATTGGAATGGAAAATACGTTAAGCATAATTGTCACAAATGAAAACAGCGCCGAAGCTGTCGGCTACAAAGGGATGCCAGTTTTAGGCACACCTCACCTTGTTGGAGTTATGGAAACCGCTTGTATATTTGTACATCAATTCCTACCTGAAAACTACCTGACGGTGGGAGTAGCTAATAGCATGAAACACCTATCCGCATCACCTATTGGCGCAACTATTGTATCAAAAGCACAATTAACTGCCATAGAAGGGAGGAAACTGACCTATTACGTAGAGGCCCATGACTCTGTTGATAAAATTGCCGAGGGCACTCACACACGGTTTATAATTGATTCCAGGGATTTTTTTGCAAACCTTGAAAAAAAGAAACACAAGCTTGGTCTGACCTAAAAACTTGTTCAAAACTAAAGTTTGAAAAAGGGGTGAATTGGTCTTCCGTTTTGCTCACTGTGGATATTTGAACATGCTCAATTGAAGTGTCGTTTGGAGGAGGAGTCCTTTATATAGTCCACAAATCGCTGTTCCGGAGAAAAATCAAGCAGAGCATAGCCGTTGGAGACGAAATTTGAGTAAGGGTTGAAATCATAAAGTCATTGCAATTCAAAAAATCTTATGAAAAAGTATTTCAGAGCTGAACATCAAAAAGGAGAAGGGCGTGGAAAAGAAACTTCACTACGGATGGATCATCATATTCATGGGACTTATCACAACGGTTGCAGCCCACGGGTTTGGCCGGATGGCCTATACGCTTCTTTTGCCTGCCATGAAGGACGGGCTTTCCTTTGATTATACCCAGCTTGGGCTTCTCGGGACGGGTAATTTCATCGGGTATCTGTCCATGGCCATTATCGGCGGGTTTCTGGCGGCCCAGTTCGGCACCCGGACCGTGATTACCATTGCTCTTATCCTCATGGGCATTACCATGATCCTGACCGGGCTTGCAGAGTCGTTCAAATTTGCCTTTGCCATGCGGCTTTTGACTGGTCTTGGAAATGGAGCTGCCTTTGTACCGGCCATGGCGCTTGGGTCAGCCTGGTTCAGCGTTAAAAAACGTGGGTTTGCGACAGGGATTGTGTCCGGAGGTATCGGGCTTGGGATGTTTTTATCCGGGGTGATTGTTCCGTTTATTTTGAAATCTTATCAAATCGATGGCTGGCGATATTCCTGGTATATCCTGGGGACCCTGGTCCTGATGGTTGCTGTGATTGTGTTCATTTTTTTAAGAAACCAGCCAGCAGAAAAAGGCCTCTTGCCCGTGGGCCAGGAAAGGAAGGAGGAAACCCTGGCAGCACCGGTTCAGGGCAAGGTTTCTTCCCTTGACTGGGGCAAGGTATATAAGATGAAGGCGCTCTGGTTTCTCGGGTGTGTGTATTTTTTTTACGGGATGTCCTATATCATTTATGTGGTTTTCTTTGCTGCTTATCTGGTTAAGGAAATGGGTCATACCCAGGCCTGGGCCGGGGGACTCTGGGCTACGGCCGGGGGTCTCAGCATATTCTGCGGGGTGATCTGGGGAGGCATTTCCGACTGGATCGGCCGGGGCAAGGGTTCGGCCTGTGCCTATCTGGTACTCGGCCTGTCCTATCTTATCTTTGCGCTGGTCAAATCAGATGCCGGGTTTTATATCTCGGCCTTTTTATTTGGTCTGACCGCCTGGAGCATTCCCACCATCATGGCAGCCACGGCCGGAGATTTTGTGGGGCCGAGGCTGGCTCCGGCAGGTCTTGGGTTCATCACGCTGTTTTTCGGCATCGGCCAGTCCATTGGCCCGGCTCTCGGCGGATACCTGGCTGATGTGAGCAAATCCTTTACCCTTCCATTTCTTGTGGCAGGAGGCATATCGCTTTGTGGTATGGTATTTTCCTTATACTTAAAAAAACCGGCTCAGGCCATGTGATCAGGATATGTAAGATGGACGAAAAAACCCGAGAAAAGACAATTGCCGATCACATTCAGAAATTCATATCAATATCCTGAATGCCTGCAAAGTCATTTCAAAAATTCTACTTTGGTAAAAATATAATTTAATCAAGAAGGGCCTGCCGAAATGTTCTATATTTGGAGATACATTGGACGGGCATTTTTCAATTTTTAGAGCAACCAGAGACTCAAACATACTTGCAACATATCGTGGAATAATCGCCCACTCAACATTCCAGACTGTATTTTTAAGCTATTTTTCCGTTGCCGACCATTTTATCTGGAACTTATCTCCTCATTATTCCCTGCTCTTTCATGCTCAATATTAAAAATAGCATCCGGGGGTATTGAAATTCTTTCACCGGCAATTTGTATCCTGAACTTTTTGTTTTTCCCGACTGCGCAGGGTTGTAACGGTTTCGCCACCGACTCCCCAATTGTCGGTATTCACTTCATCAATGACAACAAAGGTTGTCTTCGGGTTTTTCCCCAAAACCCTGGAAAGCAAATCCGTTGCCCCTTTTATGAGTTCTGCCTTCTGGTCTGCGGTTACACCTTCATTTGTTATTTTGATGTTTACGTATGGCATTGCGGCCTCCTTCTGTTTATAAAATTTTATCCTGGTAGTTTTTTATGCTTTTGACTATGGCTTCTGCGGCACGGGTTAAGACGGAGCGGGGGCAGGCAATGTTGATCCGTTCAAATCCGGCGCCGTTTTTTCCGAACCATTCCCCATGGTCCAGGCCGACCTTGGCGTCTTCTTCCAGAACACGGATGAGGGTGCTAATGTCCGGCAAGGTTTCTCTGAAATCCACCCAGGCAAGATAGGTTCCTTCAAGGTCATATACCTTAACGCCAGGCAATTGGGTTTCAAGACAGGTTTTAAGATAGATGAAATTTTTGTGAAGATAGAGGATCAGATCCTCCAGCCAGGCTTCGGCTTCGTTATAGGCGGCAGCCGAGGCAATGGGTCCGAAAAGCGTTCCGCCGATGGAATTTTTAAACCCGAGGTCTTCCATATAACTGGCCAGTCGTTGCTTTAGGCGAGTATCGGGGATGATCAGGCTGGACTGCT
The DNA here is from genome assembly GCA_020048635.1 of Desulfobacula sp. Taxonomy (GTDB): domain Bacteria; phylum Desulfobacterota; class Desulfobacteria; order Desulfobacterales; family Desulfobacteraceae; genus Desulfobacula. The sequence continues at coordinate 5,293 of JAIFMF010000217.1, forward strand.
GGAGGCCGGCCAGGTTGAAGGTTTTGCTGGCTGCAACCGCAGTGATGGAGTTACGGGCAAAGGTGTCGGAAATGCTCGGAAGACAGGTGTGCCGGAATCCGGGCAGGATCAGGTCGCAATGGATTTCATCGGAAATGATGAGGATATTGTTTTTAATGCAGATAGTTGCGAAGGTTTCAAGTTCTTGCCTTGTCCAGACACGTCCCACCGGGTTGTGCGGGCTGCACAGGATGGCCATGGTGACTCTCGGGTCTTTGGCTTTTTTCTCCAGATCGGAAAAATCCATCCTGTAATGGTCGCCCACAATCTGCAAGGGGTTTTCAAGGACTCTCCGACCATTGTTCTGGACGGCTCTGGCAAAGGGATAGTAAACCGGTGTCTGGAGGATGATCTGGTCGCCGGGCCGGGTAAAACATTGGGTCATATAATGAATGGCTGGAACAATCCCGGGGGTGGTGATGATCCAGTCCTTGTCGATGTCCCAGTGGTGCCGCCGAGAATACCAGGAGATCAGGGCCGGAAAATAGGCGGGATCAATGAGGCTATATCCATAAATCTGATGGGCCAGACGCTTTTCCATGGCAGTCCTGACAACCGTCGGGCATTTGAAATCCATGTCCGCCACCCAGAGCGGCAGCAGGTTTTCTCTTCCTTTTCCAAATATGGCAGATAATACTTCCGGCTCCCATTTCATCGAGGCCGTACCCCTGCGATCTATAATTTCATCAAAATTCCAGTCTTTCATCATGAATCATTCCTTTGTTTTCTTTTCATCACATAAATTCCGGCGGCAATAATCATCAGTATGCCGATAATCTGAAATCCGCCCGGCACTTCTTTCCAGAATAAATATCCCCAACCCACACTGATGGGGATGGCAAAATATTCAAATGGTGCAACCACTGAGGCATTGGCGATCCGATAAGCCATGGAGAGACAGAAGGTCCCGGCTGCGACAACAAAACCGAGAATGAAGAGAAAAAAAAGATCTTTTGTACCGGGAACTGTCCATCGCCTGAGAAGAAAGACTATATTTTTGTTTTCTTCTGTTGCAAAACGGCCGTCTCCCATGACCACCCATAGAATACCGCCCAAAAAAAGAAAGGTCAGGATGGGGTAAAAGACCAGAGAGGAACCGCTCTCGTGGATACCATATTTTCGGGTAGCGACGGCGTTGATTGCATAGAAAAAACCGGAAAGCACGGCAAAAAAAGGGCCGTAATGAATATGGGAAAGATCTGCAATACCGGTTAAAAGACCCGGTCCCATGATCACCAGGACTCCCAAAAAACCTGAAAATAATGCGGCCCAACCCTTTTTATCCATCTTTTCTTTAAGGAAAATCACCGACAATATCGTGATAAACAAGGGGCAGCAGAAAAAAAGAGCAACTGCAAGAGCAAGGGGGATGACGGCAATGGATAGATAATAGACGGTATAGCTTAAGAATATCAAAAGGCACCTAATGATATGATACCATTTGCTGTTCACCCTGAGCAGATGAAACCCGCCTTCCATGCGGATGATAACAAAAATCGGCAGAATGGCGAACAGGCTCCTGAAAAATACAATCTCATGAACCGGATAACTGCCGCTGATATATCTGATAATCACATCCTGGATGGAAAAAATAAACCCACCGGATAAAATAAACAGTATACCGGTCAGGGATGGGTTCCGGGATGAAGTGGGTTGGATTTTTACCGTTAATTTCTTCAATTCCTTAAATTACCTTATAGTTTGTATTTAGACAGTCGTGACTCTATCAAAAATTATCGATAATTCAAACATCTTAAATTTGATTTCAGTGATGTCATGCTTTTTGCCGGGTATCGGCTTTCGGATGGGATGGATTTTGTTTTTTCAGGTTGTCAGAAGAAAATTTAACCTTATAATAAGTACAGTTTTCATGTGAATATCATTTACAATGTTACCGAAGAGGTGATCCATGACCGATGACAACGACCCCATCACACCGGAAATAGTCGAAGAAGATACTGAAAATAAAGAAGGCCAACTGGTTCAGCAGGTTACAAAACCAGAAGTGTTATATCTTATCCCCATTACAGGCAGGCCTCATCTGCCAGCTCAGATTCAACCCCTCATGGTCAGCAAGGCAAGGTGGGAAGAAACCCTGACAAAGGCATCCAAAGATGGTAAAAATCTTCTGGGCCTGGCCTATCTAAAGGAAGTCAAAGGACAATATGTTTACAAGGATGATTTTCCCAAGGTGGGGTGTGTGGTCCGGATGATGAATATTGTGGATGTCCAGAACAATATCCAGTTTATTGCCCAGGGGCTTGAACGGTTCCGCATTGTCCGGTTTCTTTCTGACAAGCCGCCCTTTGTCGTGCAGGTGGAATATTTTGAAAAACTACAGGAAAATGAAGACGAACTGAAAGCCTATGCCATTGCCATTATCAATTCCATTAAACAGTTGCTTTCACTGAACCCCTTGTATTCTGAGGAAGTCAGACAGTATCTGGGCATGTTCAGCCCTGACCAGCCGTCCCCTTTGACGGATTTCGCCGCTGGGATTACAACGGCCTCAGGGGATGATCTGCAGGAGGTCCTGGAGATGCCGGCCATTATCGAACGGATGAAAAAGGTCATGCTCCTCCTGCAAAAGGAAATAGAGATAGCGAAACTCCAGACCAAAATCCAGAAAGATCTCAATACCCAGGTAGATGACAACAAACGCAAATTCTTTCTGAAAGAGCAGCTCAAAGCCATCCAGAAGGAACTGGGGTTGCAGAAGGATGATAAAACTTCGGATGTGGATAAATTCAAGGAAAAGTTTGCCGCCTTAAAACCCCCGGAGCATGTAGTCAAACGTTTTGAAGAGGAGATTGAAAAATTATCCGTTCTGGAAACAGGATCATCCGAATATGGCGTTACTAGAAATTATCTGGATTGGATTACCTCTTTTCCCTGGGGTGTCTATTCCGAGGACAATATTGACATCAAGCGGGCAGAGGAGGTCCTTGACCGGGATCATGCAGGCTTGTCAGACGTAAAGGAGCGAATCATTGAGTTCTTTGCCGCCGGAATTTATAAAAAGGATATTTCCGGCTCCATCATCCTTTTTGTGGGCCCTCCGGGTGTGGGAAAAACCTCCATCGGAAAATCCATTGCAGAAGCTCTGGGGAGGCAATTTTACCGCTTCAGTTTAGGCGGTATGAGGGATGAAGCCGAGATCAAGGGGCATAGGAGAACCTATGTGGGCGCTTTGCCCGGAAAGCTTGTCCAGGCATTAAAAGATAAAAAGGTAGCCAATCCCGTTATCATGCTCGATGAGGTGGACAAAATCGGCATGTCCTACCAGGGAGACCCGGCATCAGCCTTGCTGGAAGTCCTTGACCCGGAACAGAATGCCGAATTCATGGATCATTATATGGATCTTCGCATTGATCTTTCCAAGGTATTGTTCATCTGTACGGCCAATCAGCTTGATACCATTCCGCCGCCACTTCTTGACAGGATGGACCGAATCAACCTGTCCGGCTATATTACCGATGAAAAAATGGAAATCGCCAGAAAGCACCTGTGGCCGAAACTCTTGAAACGCAATAACCTGACCTCTAAAATCATCACCATTACCGATCCGACCATCCGCTATCTGATTGAAGGCTATGCCAGGGAAGCAGGGGTCAGAACACTTGAAAAGCTTTTAAACAAGATCATCCGAAAAAGTATTGTCACCATATTGAAAGAAGAAAAAGCAAAAATCACGGTCAATATTAAGTCTCTTGAAAAATATCTTGGCCCGCCGATTTTCAAAAATGAAAGACAGATGTCGGGTGTGGGGGTGGTCACCGGTCTTGCCTGGACCCAGATGGGAGGGGCAACTCTCCCCATTGAGGCGGTGCGGGTGCATGACAAAGGTGCTGGCGTCAAACTGACTGGAAAACTCGGGGATGTCATGCAGGAATCCGCCGGTATTGCCTACAGCTTTGTCCGGGCAAATCTTGGCGATTTTAAAATCAATAAAAATTATTTTGATAAAGCCTTTATCCATATCCATGTGCCGGAAGGGGCAACCCCGAAGGATGGCCCCAGTGCAGGGGTGACCATGGCAACGGCAATTGTTTCCCTTGCCACAAAAAAGGCAATTAACCGTCCCCTTGCCATGACCGGGGAAATCACACTCACAGGAGAAGTGTTGCCCGTGGGCGGGATCAAAGAAAAAATCATTGCCGCCCGCCGCTCCGGCATTACTGAAATTATCCTGCCTGAGGGGTGCAAACCTGAATTCAAGATGCTTCCGGAACATATCAAGGAAGGCATTACGTTTCATTTTGCAGAAAAATACAAGGATGTGTTCAAGGTTGTTTTTAATGGGCAGGGCTGATTGCCCTGATAAAAAAGCAGTCATTGTTTTTTTAAAGGCACCGGAAAAGGGAAGGGTAAAAACAAGGCTTTCAAAAACGCTCAGTGAATCCTTTGTGCTGGATCTTTACAAGGGATTCATCCATGACACGCTTTCTGCCTTGCCATTGGTCGCAGATAAACTCATTTATTTTCTGCCTTCTGAAAAGGAAGACGAGCTTAGATCCTGGCTTGGAAATGAATATCCGTATTTTGTTCAAACGGGTAAGGATCTTGGGGAAAAAATGTCCAACGCCTTCAGGGATGAATTTAAACGAGGGTATGACAGGCTTATCTTAATCGGGACCGATATCCCGGAAATTACTGAATCTGTTCTGCTTCAGGCATTTGATATTCTTGAGACCAAAGATGCCGTTATCGGACCTGCCTCGGATGGCGGGTATTATCTGATCGGGTTCAAAAAAGAGTCTTTTTCAGAGAAAATCTTTCATGACATGAACTGGTCCACAATGGACGTGTTCGGAGAAACACTGAAGGCCATGGACAGGACCGGCATAAAATATGGTTGGGTTTCTGAACTCAATGATGTAGATACACCCGAAGACCTGAAGACCCTCTTTTTAAGGATGAAAAACGGTGGTAGAATCGGACCGCATACCCGAGAGATGCTGGAATCCTATGAAGGTTGATATTTCCGTTATTATTCCCGTGCTGAATGAGGCGGCAAGGATCAATGAGGCTGTAGAAGCCCTCTTTGATCAGGTCTGCCCCGGAACAATGGAAGTGATTGTGGTGGACGGGCAGAAAGATGGCTCCACCATAAACTGTATTCAAAATTCCAAGGTGGTGAAAATTATTTCAGCTCCGGGCAGGGGGGTGCAGATGAACAGAGGTGCAGACATCGCTTCAGGTGAAATCCTATTGTTCCTGCACTGTGATACACTACTTCCGGAAAATGCATTTCACTTTATTCAGACAATGATGCAGAATGAACGGGTGAAGGCCGGTGCTTTTGATCTTTCCATTGACGGGAATGCCTTTGCTTACCGGATCATTGAAAAGACAGCCTCCCTCAGGTCAAGGATTACAGGGATTCCCTATGGCGATCAGGCTATTTTTATCCGCAAGTCTTTTTTTTTCAGACTGGGGCAATACAATGAAATACCCATTATGGAAGATGTGGATCTGATGAGAAGAATAAAAAGAGCAAAGGGCGGTATCTGTTTCATCGACAAGCCGGTCAAAACTTCACCCAGAAGGTGGCAAAAAGAAGGCCTGCTTAAATGTACCCTCAGAAACCGTCTGCTCATGATCTTTTATGTATGCGGTATTAGCCCTGAAAAGCTCGCACGGTTTTATAAACATAATGCAGCCTGAAGAATTGAAACCCTTCTTTATACCAGTTTTCTAATCCTTTCCCATCCCGTTTCCGGGATCTGGGCGCCCATAACTTGACAGACTTCATAACCGCAGGCCGATGCAATCCGGCCGCTTTTTTCAATGGAAAATCCATGGGCAATGCCAAAAAGAAATCCTGCTGCCCAGAGATCGCCTGCGCCGGTGGTATCAATGGGAGGCAGGCCTTTTTGAACCGGGATCTTTGTGATTTTATGGTTGTGTGAGACGTAACTGCCTCTGGCCCCTACCTTCAGGACTGCAAAGGTGACATGCTGAGACAGGGCTTCAACAGCATTTACTTCATCTTCGTATCCAGTATAGGCCTTTGCCTCATCTTCATTGGCAATCAGGATATCCACATACTCCCGGACCAGGTCAAAAAGAATATCTTTGGATGCGTTCACCACTTCAAAACTGGCAAGATCCAGGGCAATCATGGAACCGGCTTCCTTTGCCGCCTTCAGGGCTGCGAGCATCAATTTTCTGTTAAAAAGAAGATACCCTTCAATCATGGAAATGGCCGTCTCTTTAAACAGGCCGGGTGTTATGAATTCAGGGTCAAGCTCTGTGGATGCGCCTAGAAATGTAAACATGGACCGCTGGGCATCGGGCGTGATCACGGACAGAACTTTTCCGGTCGGAGAATCGGAGATGGAAATCAGGGGTTCAATCCTGCATTGGATGAGTTGTTCCTCAAGGGTCATGCCATGGGCATCCTTTCCTCTCCGGCCGATGAATCTGGCCTCACCGCCGAGGTTTGCAACGCCCACAATGGTATTGCAGGCTGAACCTCCCGGAACCAAAAGGGTTTTCTGAGGAGATGCAGACAGGACATAATGGATATCCTCATCGTTTACAAGGGTCATCCCCCCTTTTTCCTTGTTAAGGGTTTTTAAAAACTCGTCGGATTCGTTGATTAAAATATCAACCAGTGCAGATCCGATCCCTGTAATTCTGGTGTGGCTGTTTTTCGGCATGGTTTCTCCAGGACGAGGTTAATGCGTTCTAATTTTTATAAAAAATAAAATTTCAGGATAATTATCAAGAAAAATGTCATTTTGAAAGAAGAATAAAAAAAATAGTCTGGTATGGGGTAGGGCAACATTGACAAAATAAAAATAAAAAATTAATAATGATCACCTTAAATTAAAATATGATGTTTATTAATAGTGCTATTGCATATAAAAGGAGTTTGTAATGTCAGCAAAACAATCTTTCATGTTCACATCAGAGTCTGTAACGGAAGGTCATCCCGATAAGGTTGCAGATGCCATTTCCGATAGTATCCTTGATGCCATCATGGCTGAGGATAAAAAATGCAGGGTTGCCTGCGAAACACTTGTCACAACAGGCCTTGCCATGGTTGCAGGCGAGATCACCACGGATTGTTATGTGGATATCCCGAATGTGGTCAGAAATACCATCAAGGATATCGGATATAACTCCTCAAGCATGGGGTTTGACTGGCAGACCTGCTCCGTTATTACCAGTATCGATCAACAGTCGGCCGACATAGCCGTAGGTGTGGATGAGGGCACTGGGCTTTATAAAGAACAGGGGGCAGGTGACCAGGGCCTGATGTTCGGGTTCGCCAGCAATGAAACACCGGAATTGATGCCCATGCCCATTGTCTATGCCCACAGCCTGACCAAACGGCTGGCCCAGGTTAGAAAAAACGGGGCCCTTGATTTTATCAGACCAGATGGAAAATCCCAGGTGACCATTGAATATGTTGACGGAAAACCCAGGAGAGTGGATACAATTGTTGTTTCAACCCAGCACTCTCCGGATGTGTCCTATGATGATTTAAAGGCTGCCATCATTAAAGAAGTCATCAAAAAAGTGATTCCCGAAGATATGATGGACGGGGACACCAAATTTTTTATCAACCCCACGGGTCGGTTCGTCATCGGAGGCCCCATGGGAGACTGCGGTGTTACGGGTCGGAAGATTATCGTAGATACCTATGGCGGCCAGGGCAGCCATGGTGGCGGATGTTTTTCCGGAAAAGATCCATCAAAGGTTGACAGAAGTGCTTCCTATATGGGTCGGTATGTGGCCAAAAACCTTGTGGCATCCGGCATTGCAGACAAATGCGAGATCCAGGTAGCTTATGCCATCGGCGTTGCTCAGCCGGTTTCCCTTCTTGTGGATTTCATGGGAACCGGGAAAATACCGGAGTCAAGAGCAGTTGAAATTGTCAGAGAAATCTTTGATATGAGGCCTGCAGCCATTATCAAAACCCTTAACCTTCTGCGTCCGATTTATCGTAAAACATCTGCTTATGGACATTTTGGTAGAAAAGACCCGGATTTTTACTGGGAAAGAACGGACCGGGCCGATGAGATAAGGGATCTTGCCGGGTTATAACCCTCTCCTGAAATAATTATCAGTAAAACCGAGAAGCCGGTTGGACTTGAACTTTAAGCCCGCCGGCTTTTATATTGACTTTTTATATTGACATTGACGCCGGGCATCTGTATTTTATGCAAAATAACATATCAACATGTTTTGATATGTATATCTAACGACTATCCAATAAGGAGTTTTATCAATGACAGAAACAACCAAAGACCATTCCTTTCTTAAGCATGACCTTGACCTGAAATACAAGATCAAAGACATTTCCCTTGCTGAAGAGGGCCATAAAGATATGCAGCTCTCAGAAAAGGAAATGCCGGGACTCATGGCCATCCGAGAAAAATACGGTCCTGAAAAACCGCTGAAAGGTTTGAAAATAACCGGCAGCCTGCATATGACCATCCAGACCGCCATGTTGATCGATACGCTTTTTGAGTTGGGAGCCGATATCCGGTGGGCTTCCTGCAATATTTTTTCCACCCAGGACCATGCCGCCGCAGCCATTGCAGAGAAGGGAACCGCTGCTGTTTTTGCATGGAAAGGAGAAACTCTGGAGGAATTCTGGTGGTGTACGGAACAGGCATTGATCTGGCCGGACGGCTCAGGGCCGGATTTGATCGTGGATGATGGCGGGGATGCAACCCTTTATATCCATCAGGGCGTAAAAGTGGAAAAAGATCCTTCCCTTCTGGGAAAAACAACCCACAGCATAGATGAAAAATGCCTGATGGATCGCCTTCGGGTGAGTTATGAAGAAGACCCTCAGAAATGGACCCGGTTTGCAAAAAAAATCCGCGGGGTGTCGGAAGAAACAACGACCGGTGTTCACAGGCTGTATCAGCTTGCTGAAAAAAATGAACTTCTGTTTCCGGCCATCAATGTGAATGATTCCGTGACCAAATCCAAATTCGATAATCTTTACGGTTGCCGGGAATCTCTTGCAGACGGCATCAAAAGGGCGACGGATATCATGCTGGCAGGCAAAACCGTTGTGATTGCCGGGTATGGCGATGTGGGAAAAGGATGTGCCGCCTCCATGCGGGGTTATGGCGCAATTGTCTGGGTGACTGAAATTGATCCCATCTGCGCGCTCCAGGCTGCCATGGAAGGCTTCAGGGTGGTCACCATGGAAGAAGCTGCACCTTTCGGGGATATTTTTGTGACAGCCACTGGCAATTATCGGGTCATCAAGGGCGAACACATCGAGCAGATGAAGAACGAATCCATTATCTGCAATATCGGACATTTTGATAATGAAATTGAAATGAGCTATCTGACCCAAAATCCAAAAGCTAAAAAAATTAATATCAGGCCCCAGGTGGACAAATGGGTATTGCCGTCTGGAAAAGCCGTGATTGTTCTTGCTGAGGGCAGGCTTGTGAATCTCGGATGTGCCACGGGCCATCCAAGCTTTGTCATGAGCAATAGTTTTTCAAATCAGACCCTGGCCCAGATCAAACTCGCCAAGGAAAATCTTGAAGTCAAGGTTTATACCTTGCCAAAGGAGCTGGACGAGGAAGTGGCAAGGCTTCATTTGAAAAATCTTTCTGTTTCCCTGACCAGACTTACACAGGAACAGGCAGACTATCTAGGGATTTCTATCAGCGGACCATTTAAGCCCGAGAATTATAGGTACTGATTTTTTTTGAATTTATGGTATGAGAGGTTCAAAATTTTGAATTATTTCTTTTTTCAAATTTTCAACTTATTATTTTAATATGTTATATAAAATAGAGATTAGAAGCGGTCTTTTTTAGTTCAAAAATTTGAACTTTTTAAGCTTGAAAAATTCATAGAAATGCCGGAAATAATATCCAGAAGAACCATATAAAATTTAAAGTCTAATAAAATAAGTAGGTTAAAAATTTTTTGGTTTTAATTCCGGAATATGGCACAAGGTTTGCTATATAGTTTAGTAACACATAAAAAAACGATTTTTCATCTTTTTTTCCTTTTCTTAAAAATGGCTGCTTTGAAAAAAGCAGCCATTTTAAGTTTTAAGGCTCCGGCGCTGAAAAAAAACTCGACATCCTATTCATTTTGTTCTATTGCAAAAATACAAATGAATCAATTTATTAAAGGAGACGATGCCCATGCTTTTTCATATGCCGTCAAGACTCTATTTTGGATCCGGAGAAATAAAAAATCTGAAACTTATTATCGATGATTACCTGAAGGCAAGGAATCCGGTTCTGGTGACGGATGCGGGAATTATGAAGTCCGGCCTCCTAGAAAAAATCCTGCCACAGCTTCCTGGAATTAAAGTCTTTGATCAGATTGAGGCAAATCCCAAATCTGATACCATTAATACAATAGCCAAAGAAATGAGGGCCCTTACCCCGGATCTCATTATCGGCCTTGGCGGCGGAAGCCCTCTCGACGCCGGTAAAGCCCTTGCCCTGTTGTGTACCAATGAAGGCGATATTGAAGCCTATGAGGGAAGGGAAAAATACAAACAAGATCCCTTGCCGTTTCTTGCCATCCCGACAACCTGCGGCACAGGAAGCGAGGTTACCTGGGTTTCGGTCATCACTGATGTGAACCGGAAATTTAAAATGAGCATAAAAGGGCCGAAAATGTACCCGGCCGTATCTATCGTAGACCCGGATTTGATTCAAACCCTGCCGCCTTCCATCATTGCCTCCACAGGACTTGACGCCTTGACCCATGCGGTGGAAGCCTATCTGTCAAAACCTGCCACCCTGATAACGGATAATCATGCCGTCAAGGCGGTTCAATTGATTCTTGGTGCCCTTGAAGGGGCGTACACAGATATCAAAAACAACCCTACAGACAGGGAAAATCTGATGTTCGGGTCAACCATTGCCGGGTTTGCATTCGGCAATTCAGATGTTACGGCTGTCCACTGCATTTCCGAATCCATCGGGGCTTTGTATGATATCCCCCACGGCATTGCCAACTCTATCTTCCTTCCCCATGTGCTGACGTATAACCTGCCGGACTGCTATCGTAAAATGGCAACGCTGGCAAGGTTGTCCGGGATTAAAGACACCAATGATATGACAGCGTCGCAATCTTTTATTGAAATGATCATGGATTTGTCAAAACGCCTTCATATCCCTCAGTTTAAAGACCTGAACATCGGAAAAGACAAGTTTGATAAAATTGCAGAGATGTCCTTTGAAAATAATTCAACCCCTTCAAACCCGAGGGCGCTTGAAAAAAAGGATTACCTCCGGATTCTTGAAAATGCCAAACACACATGAAATCGTCAGGAAGCAATTTGACGGACAGGCAATAAATTTCAGCTGATTGAAAACGGAATAAAAGATCCGGATATTTCAAAAATCAGATAGAACCCTATCTGCCTGTAAAAATCGGGGTTCGTTTTTCAAGGATGGAACTGATCCCTTCCTTTGCATCTTCCATTTCAAATGTCAGAGCCTGGTTCCGGGCTTCCATGTCTGCTATCCGGACCAGATTCCAGTCAAGACCATCATAAACAGAGCGTTTCATCATCTGTACGGCAACCGGCGCACTTTTTGAAATTTCCTCTGCCAGGGCCATGGTTTTGTCCATAACCTTTTCCTTTTCCACAGCATAATTCACCAGACCCATGGACAGAGCTTCTTCACCGGTGATGATTCTTCCGGTATACAGAAGCTCATTGGCTCTGGCCACACCCACAAGCCGGGGCAGAATATAGGATATGGCCATGCCTGAGTGGATACCGAGCCGGGCAAAGTTGGCGCCCATTTTTGCCTTGAGGCTGACCACCCGGATGTCACACAACAGGGTGATGCCGAACCCGCCGCCGATGGCATGCCCGTTGATGGCGGCGATCACCGGAACCTTCAGGTTTGTGATCTCAAGAAAAGGCCTGTAGAAATCCAATAATGCATCGTTTAAAAAGGTGCCGTGATTTTTTTCAAACCCGCTTTTGAGGTCTGCACCGCCGCAAAAGGTGGTGCCGCTGCCCGTGATGATCAGGCATCGGAGGTCCTTGTCCTCTTTTACACTACAGAGGATGTCCCTGAACACCGGGATCATTTTCTGGTTTATGGTATTCAGGGTGTCGGGGCGGCTGAAGGTTATTCTGCCGATGGTATCTGTTTTCATATAATGTACGGCTGTGTAGGTCATGATTGTTTTCCTTATGGTCTCTGCCGGTAACCCCGGTCTTGTGTTTAGAATATTGATTCTGAAGATACCATATCTCATATTCCGGAGTAAATCCATTCCGATGATTTCTCATGGGTTGTATGATTTATTATCAGGTTTACCAATAGTATTCGGAATTCATATTAAAACTAACAATTTGCCAAGACCTTAGCTTTTCTATTATTGAAGGTCTTTGGATGGTCAGTTTTCAGAGGAAGGCTATCGTGCGGTTGTTAATTTCTGCCTTGCCAATGGCGTGATCAAAAAAGATGTTCCCATGGCCGAGGCCATTGAGCCGTCCTTTATGAGAAAAGCCAAAGGCATGATCAAATAGCGTTTAGCCCGGTCATGGAAAAAAAAGGCATGCCAGGAATTAAAATCCCGTCTTTGGCAATGGTGCCGTTATAATCAAAAACCACATGACGGATCTGTTTTTGTCCCACGCCGGGGATGTCCATGAAGATTATTTCTCTATCCTGTTTTGAATGTCCCTGGCTTTGTCCGGCGCAGGTCTGAGCTTACGTTCCGAGAGCACCAGACGATGGTCGGCAATCCGTCCGATCTGATCCATATAGTGGGAAACCAGAATGATGGTACAGCTTTTTTTGAGTTCCAGGAGCAGAGCTTCTATAACCCTGATCGATGCTTCATCCAGAGAGGAAGTGGGCTCATCCAGGAGGAGAATGTCAGGCTCCGGAACCAGGGCCCGTGCAATGCAGAGTCGTTGCTGCTGACCACCCGAAAGCGTTTCCGCATTTTCCAAAAGCCTGTCTTTAACCTCATCCCAGAGAAAGGCTTTTTTAAGCGCGGTTTCAACCCTGTGAGATAGGGTTGCCTGATTTTTTTCCCCCATGAGGGTTAAGGGAAAGGCGATATTTTTATAAATGCTCATGGGCAGGGGGTTCGGGGTCTGAAATACCATTCCCACACGGCGGCGAAGCTGGTGAACAGGATAGCTTTCATGATAGACATCCTCAAATCCCTTTCCGAAATCAATCTCCACTTTACCTTTCACCTTTGCGCCGTCAATGTTTTCCCAGAGGCGGTTCAATATCATGAGAAAGGTGGATTTCCCCTGGCCCGACGGTCCTGATATGGCGGTGATGGCATTTTTTTCAATTTCAGCATGGATGTCTTCCAGGATGACCCGGTCATGATAATAAAACCAGAGATTTTCCATGCGGATCTGTATATTTGTTTTCATAAGGAATTATGGCCGGTAAAATGTTTTGTCTTGAGGGTATTTTTGATCCAATAGGAAAAGATAAACAGGGCGGAGCAGATGATCAGCAGCAGAAGGGCCGCGCCATAGGCTTTTCTGAGTTCCGACGGGTGGCTGTATTCCGCAGCCATATAATAGATATAAAACGGCAGGGCTTCAAACCCTGAAAAAATAGATTTGGGAATCCCTGCCGTGGCCACGGCCCCGGTCAGCATAATAACGGCCGTGTCTTCCGCACACCGCCCCATGGCAAGGACAATACCGCTGATAATGCCGGACAGGGATGAGGGCAGCAGCACAAAAAAAATGTTCTGGCGTTTTGTGGCGCCAAGGGCCGGAGCCGTCAGCCGGAGAGACAGGGGAAGGCTTTCAAGGGAAATCTGGGTAGTCCGGATGATATAGGGCAGGACCAGAAACGAAAGAGACAGGGCGGAAATCAGAAGACAGGGGAAAATCCGTTCGTTAAAATAATGATGCAGAAAAACTGTGATGGAAAAACCAAAAAGTCCCACCACAATGGACGGGATTCCGGAAAGGATGTCAAACGTTAGACTGAAGATCCATTTGATTTTGGATGATGCATACTCTGAAAGAAAGATGCCCGAGGCAAGCCCCAGGGGCACTGCCAAGGCCATGGAAAGGACAATGAGAAAGACCGTGCCGGTCATGGCCGGTAAAAGTCCGCCAAATACCCGCTGTCTTAATAAAAGCGCATCCAGGGGCCGGACATCGGAAAAGATAAGCTCAAGGTTAACGGCCTTATACCCTTTGAGAATGAGAAATCCAAGAATGATGGAAACAGAGCTGATCAGGAACATGGCACAGATCCATGAGAACAAAGAAAGGAGCCTGTCCGGAAAAGATTTTGTCATGCCGGACCCTTTCTGTCCAAACCCCTTGTAAACAGAATGCCAAGACTGGTCATCATATACAGCACAATCCCTGAGATAAAGAGAATTTTGAATTCCATACTGTCAAAATCTGCTGCAAAAATCAAGGCAATGTGGGCGGTCAGGGTCCTGGCCGAATCCAGGAGGGATGAAGGCATCACGACCGCATTGCCGCTGATCATGAGCGCTATCAGCGTGTCTCCCATGGCTCTGCCGAAGGCAAGAACAATCCCGGTCAGCATGCCTTTCCATGCATGGGGAAGAATGACGTGGTAAAGTTTCTGCCATGTGGTTCCCCCCAGCGCATCCACAGCATTGAGATAGCTTTGGGGAACCCGTGAAAAACTCTGGGAAAAAAACAGGATCAGGGTGGGGGAAATCAAAAGCCCCAGCATGAGAGAGGCAGACAAGATACACATGCCGGAGCCGTAGGCAAAGATCTCCCTTATGAACGGTACCAGGAGAAAAACCCCCACAAAACCGTAAATCACAGTTGGGATGGCCGTCATGAACTGAACCAGTTTTTTTAAGAGGTTTCCTTTCCCCTTAGGCTTAAGAATCTCAATAAAAAAGGAACAGCCAAGGCTGATGGGAAAGCTGATCACAAGACTGAGAAATGCGATACAAATGGTTCCGGCCATCATGGGCAGGATGCCGAACTGCCCTTGGCCCGGAGACCAGGGGGCAGTCAGAACATGCCGGATAAAATCCAGTTTCAGCACCGGAAGACAGAGCAGGACCATGAAGCAGAGAACCGCCACCGTGACCAAAGCGCTCAGGGCCGATGCACCCAAAAAAAGGCTCCGGAAGAACCTATCCTGAAAATCCATCACTCGGCCGGAATAAATCCTTTTTCCACAACAATTTTTTTGCCTTCAGCGCTTGAGAGATAATCGATGAATTTTTTAACAATCCCGGTTGCTTCGCCTTTTGTGTTGCTGTAAAGGCCCCTTGAAACCTTGTATTCCCCGGATTTGACCGTTGCAATGGAGGGGATGACGCCCTCCAGGGTCACCGGAGCAACAGACTCATCCAGATACCCGACCGACATATAGCCCACAGCATAGGGATCATTGGCAACGGCTGATTTCATGGCGCCGTTGGATGCCACCACATTGGCCTTTCCGGAAATATCGCCCTTGTTCAGCCCTTTTTCCCAGAACACTTCGCGGGTCCCGCTGGTTTCATCCCGGGTATACATATTAATGGCCCTGTCCTCACCCCCGAGGTCTTTCCACTGGGTAATTTTCCCACTATAAATATTCTGGAGTTGCTCCTTTGTTAAGGACTTGACCTTGTTTTTAGGGCTGACCACGGCAGAAACACCGTCAATGGCCCACATATGGGTGACAAGGCCGTATTTGGCGATTTCTTCATCCGTGGCTTTTCGACCGGAATTGCCGATATTCACAAGCCCTTCGCCCACCTGCTTGATGCCTGCACCGGACCCGCCGCCAGCAATGGTGATCTGAATATCCGGATTAAAAGACATAATCCTTTTGGCGGCTTCTTCCATGACCGGGATATGGGCGGTCCCGCCGGAAATCTTCAGCCCTTGTTTTTCCCCTTTAAAGACATCGAGATCTCCTGCAAAAGCAAACCCTGCAGAAAGAAGAACCATCATCAGGAGCACCACCAGCTTTGTTATCCTTTTACACTTTTTCATTTGTTTTTTTCACCCTCGTTCATTTTATTATATTTATATATCGTAACTACCCAGCTTGCATTAATAATTCAGATAGGCTCACCAGATCAAATCGATTGTTCAAATAACAAAAGGGAGAATCTATCGGATATTTCTATCAAAAGGCTTTTATATAGACTATTCCGATATGATTTAAAATCCATATAAAAACAATCAATTTGTCAAAGACCGCTTTTTTATGTAGCTAAAACAGAGAGTAAAAACTCGATTGTTTTCCAGGGGTGTTTGATAAAGCTTATCAGCACTATTCAAAATCGGGTATTGTTTGATTCGGGTCTCAAGTCTATTCATTTTTAAAACCATTGTGTCGTCCTGGCTGAATAATCCGAATATTCTTTCCCGGATTTTTTTGACAGATAGTGTTCTCTTCGGGCTTCACAGCCTTGAGTGGAAGATATCCTCTACATCAGGCTGTTTTTATAAGCCACTGCTTTGAATATCACCCAAACGCTTCTGCCATGGTTTTTTCATCCATCAGCGACAGGGCGGTGATGGTTTCGGTGATACGATAGGTCATTTTTCCAGGGTACACGACCCACAAATGGGATAGTTCCAGATCTTCCTGAACGGTTTTCATGGACTGGGTTAGCCTGGGTGCATCCGTGTATTTGAATTCCGCCCCCCAGTTTTTCCCTTTGGCCTGCCAGAAGAGATCCAGCTCGGAGCCGGAATGAACACTATAGAAATAAAGGTCATTGTCATTTTTATCAATCTGCCTGCAAAGACATTCCAGGGCAAACCCTTCAAAGGAAGCGCCTAATTTAGGATGGGAAACAAGCTGCTTATAATTATCAATATTCGTGAGGGTGTGAAAGATGCCGGAATCTTTTATATAAATTTTAGGTCTTTTGACGAGTCTCTTGCCCAGGTTCACATGCCATGGCTGAAGGATTCTGAGCATAAAGGTTCCTTCAAGGATATCCATATATTTTCTGACCGTCACGTCGGAAATACCAAAGGACCTGCCAAACTCGGAATAATTGATGACCTGGCCGTGATAATGGGAAAGCATGGTCCAGAAACGTCTCAGGGTTCCGGCAGAAATATGGATGCCGAGCTGAGGGATATCTCTTTCCAGAAAATTTGTAATAAAATGCTGTCTCCAGACCCTGCTTTGTTCCTCATCCACAGGTGTAAAAGCATCCGGAAATCCGCCTTTGACCCAGAGGTCCTTGAATTGTTCCGCTCCGACATCCTGGAGTCTGAAACCTCCCAGATAAAAATAAGCAATTCTCCCTGCCAGGGTTTCAGAACTCTGACGGATCAAATCCCGTGAAGCGCTTCCAAGAATCAGATATTTTTGCCCGGGATGATGATCCACAAGATACCGGAGCAATGGAAACAAATCCGGTAGCCGTTGAATTTCATCGATCACAATCAGCCCGGTTAAATCTTCAAGTGCGAGTTGGGGATGGTCCAGACGCGCCAGATCAATGGGGTTTTCCAGGTCAAAATAATGATCATGATGAATATTTCGGGCAAGGGTTGTTTTTCCGCACTGACGAGGTCCCAGAATAGCCGTTACAGGGAAAGCATCAATCAGTTTTATGATCTTGGCATGATCAATGGATCGGTTGATAAGGTTCATGGGAACTTAAATAATGCAATATACATGAAATGTCAAATCTATTGTTTGAGATTTCATGTATATTGACTTTTTCTCATCACATCATCTCAAGAAACGCCTCGATCCTGACCCTGAGCTGCTCGGTATCGGATTCGGAATAATCGGTTTCAAGATGAAGATAGGGCAGGCCAAAGGTGTCCTGAACCAGCTTTTGAATATAAAAGGCCTCTATATTATAGGTATGGCAGGCTTTCCAGGTTAGATCCACGACTCCGTTGACGGAAAATTCCCGGATCATTTCCGTGAGCATTTCCATCCTGCCCGGGTTGGGGCTCATGACGGAACAGGGGATGGACAGGTACTGCCCGGCAAGGGCGGTTACCGGGTCCTTTGTTTCATCCACCTGGA
>JAIFMF010000090.1 GCA_020048635.1 Desulfobacula sp.
GACAGGGCATCGTCAAAATTCCCCTGCAAAATGAATTTATCCGCCTCAGCAGATAGTACTTGAATAAAAGAAGGTTTTGAGAGGGTCTCTTCTTTTTCTTCAATGGCTTCTGAAGGCTCATCAACAGTATTATTTTTTTCAGGAATCGCTTTGACAGGCAAAGTTGCACAAGAGGACAGGCAGAACAGACAGAGGACTGCAAAAAGGCAGATCATTCTGAGATAATGTCGATATTCAGATTTCATATATTCAATAATTCTTAAATTTTATGTTAACAATGATTATAAGGCCTTTGATGGATGAACTATATGTAAAATAATACGCTATGTCAAAAACTCTTTTATCAGTTTTTCAGATGCATCAATCTCTGAGGGCTCAAGCCAGACAATGTCCCTCTCTTTATGAAACCAGGTGAGCTGCCTTTTTGCATATCTTCTGGTATCCCTTTTTAAAAGACGGGTGGCTTCCGGAAAATCCACCTCATTTCGAATGAACATGACCATATGTTTATATCCAATGGATTGCAAGGATTTCAAGTCTAATGAATACCCTTTTTTTACAAGGCCGATGACTTCATTCAACAGTCCATTATCGAGCATGGTATCAACCCGCTGATTGATGCGATTATATAATTTTTCTCTCTCTAACCATAGTCCGATTTTAAGTCCCGCATACCGCTGGTCATCAAAATTGTGACCCTGCTGATGATCTGAAATCCTGTTTCCGGTGGTTTGAAATATTTCAAGAGCTCTGATAACCCTGAAAGAATCATGGGGATGAATTTTATTGGCAGCCTTTGGATCGCATTCTACGAGTTGTCCGTGAAGAGCGTGAGCTCCTTTCTCTTCTAGTTCCCTTGTTAACCGGGACAGTGTTTTTGTGCAAATGGGTTCGGAGCGGAATAATCCATTCAAAAGAGCCTTGATATAAAGCCCGGTACCGCCGGTTATGATAGGGGTTTTTCCCCGTGACAGGATATCTTCAATGGCTTCATCCGCAGCTCTGACAAAACGACCGGCATCGAACTCTTCCTTTGGATCAACTACATCAATCAGGTGATGACGAATAAGCTTTAATTCTTCAGAATTCGGTTTTGCCGTTCCAATATCCATATGCTGATAGATCTGCATGGAATCTGCACTGACAATCTCCCCATTGAATTTTTGTGCAATCTGAATAGCAAAAGATGTCTTCCCAACTCCTGTAGGCCCACAGATAATTACAACCCTATGCATAAACAATATCTTCTTTGATTTGATAATTGTTGACAACCTTTATTTGATAGCTTTATAACATAATCTTTTGGTAAAGAAAATCTAAGCTTTTTTAAAGCACACTGCGGTAATATTATTAAGCAGTAAAGGACATACTAAGACAGGAGATATTAAATATGAACCATAAACCCATCGGATCTGTAGTGGTGATAGGCGGCGGTATTTCCGGCATGCTTTCAGCACTTGATCTTGCAAACTCCGGATACTATGTTTATCTGGTAGAAAAAAGCCCATCCATTGGCGGAGTAATGTCACAGCTTGACAAGACCTTTCCGACAAATGACTGTGCCATGTGAATTATATCACCAACACTGGTCGAGGTCGGCCGGCATTTAAACATTGAATTACTCACTTACTCTGACATTGAATCCATTGAAGGCGTTGCTGGAAACTTTAAAGTCAGGATCAAAAAGAAAGCTCGGAGCATCTATACAGACCGCTGTACCGGATGTGGGGCCTGTGTTGAAAACTGCCCTGTAACGCAGCAAACCGCTACTGCTTAATAGTGCATTCTTTTTTAACAATTAATTTGAACAGACTTAATCTGCTAAGTTTTCATTGAAAGGTCTTTTTATGGCAAACAAAATAACAATCAACTGGGATAAAATTCAAGATATTATCGAACATTATAACTCAAATCCTGAAAATCTACTGATGATTATGCAGGATATAACAAACCTGTATAATTATGTTCCCCCTGAGGCTATTCCACTTTTAAAGAAAAAACTAAATGTTAAGGAGAGCCTTATCTATAGTGTGGCCACCTTTTACAAAACCATATCTTTAGAGCCTCGGGGTAAGCATATTATCCATGTCTGCACAGGCACTGCCTGCCATATATTGGGAGCGGTAAAGATAATGGATGCCTACAAGGAAGAATTGAATATAAAAGAAGGCCAGACAACTGAAGACGGGCTTTTTTCCCTTGAAGGCGTCCGCTGCATCGGGTGCTGCGCATCCGGGCCCGTTATTACGGTTGACAAAGAAATACATGGCGGTCTTGATCGCTCCAAGGCCCTCAACATATTGGAGCTTTATAAGAGATCCTCGGAAAGAGGTGAGGTCGAAAGGGGTTAACCAACAATCATGATTAAGCTGAACAGTATTGAATCTTTACAAAAATTTAGAGATTCCATAACAAGCACGAGAACACGTCAGGGCAAACGATTGATTTCACTTTGTGCCGGTTCCGGTTGCGGTGCTTATGGAACCTCCGGTGTCTATGATGAACTGATGAAAGAATTGAGCTTACAGGGTCTTCAAGAGCAATTCGAGGTTAAGCTGACCGGGTGTCACGGCTTCTGCGAAAAAGGCCCCATTATGGTGATTTATCCGGACGGAATATTTTATTCACAATTAAAAAAAGAGCACATGGCTGAAATTGTAGAAAAAACCCTTAAAACGGGTGAGCTGGTAAAAGCCCGTCTTTTTAAGGTTGAATCCACCCAGAAAAAAGTTTCATTGGAAGAAGAAATTCCTTTTTACAATCTTCAAAAACGGATTGTTCTCGGCAATAATGGTGTTATTGAGCCTACCAGCATAGATGATTATATCGCCGTCGGCGGTTACACTGCCCTTGAAAAAGCCCTTTCAAAAATGACGCCTCAAAATATTCTGGATGAGATCAGCAAATCCAAATTGCGGGGTCGCGGAGGGGGGGGATTCCCCACAGGTGTAAAATGGAAAACCTGCGCCAGGTTTGACGGACCAAGATATATCATCTGCAATGCCGACGAAGGTGACCCAGGTGCCTATATGGATCGAAGTATTCTGGAAGGGAACCCCCATAGTGTGGTGGAAGGAATGATCATAGGGGCTCTGGCCATCGGTTCCAGCCAGGGGTATGTCTATGTCCGGCATGAATACCCCCTTGCTGTTAAAAATCTTTCCCTGGCAATTGAAAAAGCTCGGGATTATGGCATTCTGGGGAAACATATCCTGGGATCGCGGATTGACTTTGATATCACTATCAGCAGAGGCGGCGGAGCTTTTGTGTGTGGCGAATCAACAGCCTTGATGGCTTCTCTTGAAGGAAAACCGGGACGTCCTAGAGCAAAATATGTTCACACGGTTGAAAAAGGATACAGGGAAGGCCCAACAACACTGAATAATGTAGAAACCTGGGCCAATGTTCCCATCATTATAAACAACGGGGCTGACTGGTATTGCAGTATTGGTACGGAGAACAGCAAAGGAACCAAAATTTTCTCCCTGGTGGGTAAAGTAATTAATACCGGCCTTGTGGAGGTCCCAATGGGGACCTCCCTTCGTACCATCATTTTTGATATCGGCGGCGGCGTACCAAAAAATAAAAAATTTAAAGCGGTTCAAACCGGCGGACCATCAGGCGGATGTATCCCGGAAGCTCATTTAGACTTAGGGGTTGATTTTGATGAACTTTCCAGGGTCGGTTCCATTATGGGGTCCGGTGGGATGATCGTAATGGACCAGAACACCTGCATGGTAGAAGTGGCCAGATATTTTGTCGAATTTCTCCAAGATGAATCCTGCGGGCAGTGTAACCCCTGCCGTGAAGGTTTAAAGCAGATGCTGGACATTCTGACAAGAATCTGTGAAGGCCATGGCAAAAAAGGCGACATTGAGCTTCTTGAAGAATTAGGGGCAATGATCGAAAAATTTTCCCTGTGCGGCCTGGGAACCTCCGCACCCAATCCTGTGCTGTCTACCATCCGGTATTTCCGAGATGAATATGAGGCACACATCAAAGATAAAAAATGTCCTTCCGGAGTCTGCAAACCGCTTTTCCATTATGAAATCGATAAGGACACATGTACAGGCTGTATGCTGTGCGCAAAAAAATGCCCCCATGAAGCCATTACAGGAATTAAAAAAGAACCGCATATTTTAAACCAAGAAAAATGTATTAAATGCGGAATATGTTATGACAATTGTAAGTTTAATGCCATTTTTATTAAATAAACAATCATCACATGAAAAAATCATAACCCATATTTGGATGCAGGAAGGTTAATACCTATGATAACATTTAAAATCAACGACAAGGAAGTCCAAGGAGAAGAGGGTCAGTATCTCATTCAGGTCGCTGAAAAATACGGAATAGAAATCCCTACCCTTTGCCATCATAAAGCCCTTGATCCAGCCGGAATGTGCCGGATCTGCACAGTGGAACTCTTCGACGGCAGGAGAACAAAATTTGTCACTGCGTGCAACTATCCCATCTGGGAAGGCATGGAAATCAAAACAGAGACCGAGGCTGTTCATCAGGGTCGAAAACTCATTGTGGAGATGCTCTATGCACGATGCCCTGAAGTTCCCTTATTAAAGAAACTGGCGCAACAGTATAAAATTGAAACCCCTCGCTTCAAAAAAGAAGATGACGATTGTATATTGTGTGGTCTTTGCGTGAGAATGTGCGAACGAATGGGGAACAGCGCCATCAATTTCACAGGCCGAGGCATTAACTTGAGGATAGATACTTCCTTAGGTCTTCAGTCTGATGTCTGCATGGCTTGCGGTGCTTGTGCATCTGTCTGCCCCACCGGACACATCACCCTTGAAAAAATCAAAAAGAAATTCACCAAACAAAATCCCTTTATGATTCCATCGGAATATGAGATGGGCCTTAAAGGCAGAAAACCTGTGTATGTGCCCTATGCACAAGCGGTTCCCAACACCCCGGCCATTGACCGGGATGTGTGCATGCATTTTAAAACCGGCGGCTGTGGGGTCTGCTCTGATATCTGCCAGATGGACGCCATTGATTACACCATGAAGGATGAGATTATTGAACTTGATGCAGGTGCTGTAATTTTGTCGCCAGGATTTAAACCCTTTGACCCATCCAAATTTGATAACTATGGATATGCAAACCATCCCAATGTTATGACAGCAATGGAATTTGAGCGTATTCTTTCCGCTTCCGGACCTACCAGTGGTCATCTCGTTAGAATGTCCGATCATAAGGAACCCAAAAAAATTGCCTGGTTCCAATGCGTCGGTTCAAGAGATATGAACAAATGCGATAATAAGTATTGTTCTTCGGTCTGTTGTATGTATGCCCTCAAAGAGGCGGTGATAGCTAAGGAGCATGCCGGGGATAAGCTTGATTGCACAATATTTTATATGGACATGCGAACCCATGGTAAGGATTTTGAAAGGTATTATAACAGAGCTCAAGATCAGGGCGTACGGTTTGTAAGGAGCCGTGTTCATACCGTTGAACCCCTTCATGATTCCGATGACCTGAGGATAACCTATGTTACCGATGGAGGGAAAAAGGTTGATGAAATCTTTGACATGATAATTCTCTCCATCGGTCTTGAAATTTCACCTGAAGTTGTTGACATGGCAAAAAAACTAGGAATTGAGCTTACCGATGGAAATTTTGCAAAGACATCAACTTTTAAACCGGTTGAAACCAGCAGGAAAGGTATATTTGTTGCCGGTGCTTTCCAGGGACCTAAGGATATTCCTCAAGCTGTAGTCGATTCAAGTGCTGCTGCCGGTGAAGCAGGAGCCATTCTGGCGGAATCCAGAAACACCATAACGAAAATCCCCGAAATTGTCCCGGAAACCAATATTATAGGAGACCGTCCGAGAATAGGTGTTTTTATCTGTAAATGCGGAACCAATATAGCCGGGGTTGTAAACGTTCCTGAAGTTCGGGATTATGCTGCCACCCTCCCCTTTGTTGAATATTATTCTGATAATTTATATTCATGTTCCCAAGATACCCAGACGACCATGACCCAGATTATCAAGGCCAATAAACTTAACCGTATCGTTGTTGCGGCCTGCACACCAAAAACCCATGAGCCGCTGTTTCAGGAAACATTGATAAATGCCGGGCTTAACAAATATCTGTTTGAAATGACCAATATACGAAATCATGCCTCTTGGGTTCATAAGGACGCACCGGCTCTTGCCACTCAAAAGGCAAAGGACCTTGTGAGAATGGCCGTTGCCAAGGTTGCATTAATGGAACCCCTTAAGGAAACGGAACTTCAGGTCAACCAGGTTGCAATGGTGATAGGTGGTGGTATATCAGGATTATCATCTGCAAAAACTCTTGCACAGCAGGGATATGAAGTTCATGTTGTCGAAAAGGACAGTGTCCTTGGCGGTCAGGCAAACCATCTTTACCATACTTACAAGGACGAAAATATTTCTGTCGAGCTTGCATCATTAATAAAAGATGTTAAAAGCAATAAAAATATTTGCCTTCATCTCAATACCACCCTTGAAAATGTTCAAGGGTTTGTGGGTAATTTCAAATCAGAATTATTGGACAACCATAAGGTCTCAAAAACGCTTGAACATGGTGTTGCTATTATCGCAACGGGAGCCCGTGCATTTAAGCCGGAGGAATATTTATACGGTAAAGATGAGAGAATTATAACCAGCCTTGACCTTGATAAAAAATTCCTCAGCAAGGATGCTTCTCTCAAATCGATTGGGTCTGCGGTCTTTATTCAGTGTGTAGGATCAAGAGAGCCAAACCGCCCTTACTGTTCAAGAGTATGCTGTACCCATTCCATTGATAACGCACTGGAGCTTAAAAAGATTAATCCTGAAATGGACATCTTTATCCTTTACAGAGACATCAGAACTTATGGAGAACGGGAATATAAATACCAGCAGGCCCGCGAAGCCGGAATCATATTTATCCGGTACGATTTGGATCATAAACCTGAAGTGGATATAAAAAATGGAAAAATTTTTATCACTGTGACCGACCATGTGCTGGGAAGACCCATTCTCATCGAGGCGGATCTTTTAACACTGGCGACAGCCATTGTTCCTAACAAAGATGAAAAACTAGCCAATTTTTTTAAAGTCCCCCTTAATGAAGATGGATTCTTTGTGGAAAGACATGCAAAGTTAGGACCTTCTGAGTTCGCAACTGATGGAGTTTTCCTTTGCGGACTTGCCCACTATCCTAAACCCATTGATGAAGCAATCGCACATGGGCAGGCGGCAGCATCCCGCGCTGTAACCTTATTGGCAAAAGAAACCGTTCATACCAGCGGCAACGTGGCAAGTGTCAACTCAATGGCCTGTAGTTCCTGTGGTGTATGTATATCCATTTGTCCATACTCCGCCCCATCCTTTGCGACTCAAGGAAGGTTTGAAGGAAGGGCGGAAATTAACCCGGTTCTCTGCAAGGGATGTGGCTTATGTGTGGCTTCATGCAGATCCGGAGCCATCCACCTTAAGGGATTTGACACGAATCAGATATTTGCACAGATATTTGCGATGAATGAAGCAGTATAAGGAGATATTAATAATGGATGAAAAGAATATTAAAATTGTTGCTTTTTTATGCAACTGGTGCAGCTATGGCGCTGCTGATCTTGCAGGGGTAAGCAGGATGCAATACCCTACTGATATCCGGGTGATACGAATACCCTGTACAGGAAGACTGAGTCCTAAATTTGTTCTCTCCGCATTCAGAGAGGGGGCTGACGCCATATGGGTATCCGGCTGACATCCGGGTGAATGTCATTACCTGGATGGTAATTATTATGCACGAAGAAAATTTGCACTCATGGGAAATCTTCTGGAGCACATGGGTATCGAAAGAGACAGAATCAATTTCTCATGGATTTCATCTGCTGAAGCCACCAAATTTGTGGAGGTTGTCAAGGAGATTTCAAATAAAGTTCGGGCACTCGGGCCCAATAAAAAACTTGTAAAGGACTATAATTAGTAAAGGTTGATTTATGGATACCTGTATACAAAAAATCAGGGAAATCGCTTTTCAACTTCTGGATAAAAAGGAAGTCGAACGAGTGATCGGTTTTTCAAACGGAACCATTCCCATGGCAACAAGTCCTATTACCATAGCATCAAAACAGGATACGGAAAAACTTGTTTTTAATTCAACATGCGGACTTAATCTTGCCAATTATATCAGACAGCAAAAAGGTAAAATCGCCGTCATTGCCAAGGGCTGTGATACCAGAAACATTGTGACTCATATTATCGAAAATCAGGTCAAACGAGATCAGATTTATATCATTGGTGTGCCTTGCAAAGGCATGATTAATAAATCAAAAATCAAAGCCCTGTTTGAAGATGAAATTATTAAATTTGATGAAGATGGAGAGATTCTGAATGTTGAATCTTCATCAAAAAAAGAAAAACTAAACAAAAAGGATTATCTAAGACATAACTGCAGTCTCTGTCAACATAGAAACCCAGTGATTTATGATGTTCTGGCAGGCGAACGGGTTGAAGAACAGATTATAGATGTCCCCTACCCCGATGTTGAAAAAATCGCGGCCATGGATGCGGACACAAGATGGGGCCACTTCCAGGATCTGACAAAGAACTGCATCCGCTGTTATGCCTGCAGGAATGCCTGCCCCTTATGCTATTGCCCCACCTGTTTTGTCGATGAATCCGGACCCCAATGGGTAGGCAAAGGCCAGGATAAAACCGATGTCAATACCTTTCATTTTTTAAGGGCATTTCATTGCGCAGGCCGTTGCACGGATTGTGGCGCCTGTGTTGAAGCCTGCCCCATGGAGATTAATGTCAGGGATTTTACAAGAAAATTGAATAAGGATTCCTTGGATATGTTTGGATGGGAAGCTGGGCTTGATCTGACAAAACGCCCTCCCCTGGACGCATACAGTCCGGATGATCCCAATCATTTTATCAAATAAAATAAAAAGGGTTGATAATGAAATTTATAACAATTGATAAAAAAAACTGGGCCAAAGGGATTGAAAAATCCAGGGAAACCTACCGGCTTTTCGGCCCGGTTAAAGATAAAAACGGGTTCTTTATCAGGGATCTTGAAAAAGATATGCTGCCCGACATGACGTGCAATGATTCTGTCATGTCTGTCAAATCCGTTTTATTTCCACAAACGGAAAAAATTCTATTCGCTTCGCTTAATGAAGCAAAAGAAGATCACCACATCATGAAGCGAGTTCCATTTGATCCAAAACAAAGAGCTGTAGTGGGCATCAAGCCTTATGATGCAAAAGCAGTGGAACTTGTGAAAATGAATTTTGATACCGATGATTATCGCGATCCTTACTGGTGTGATGCCTATGAAGCAACCACCTTTGTAGGTGTCGGGATTAATAAGCCGGGGCCCTTTGATTTTTCAACCTCAACAGGAACCGGCCCGTTTTCCGAAACCGGCCTGGATGTGCTCATGGCTGATCTGGATGATGCGTATCTTGCAAAGATTCTGACGGATAAAGGCGACGCATTTATGAAATCCTGCGGATTTGATAAGGTTGCCGATGAAAAAGAAAGTCTGGCCCTGTTTGATATTCTAAGAAAAGAGGCTGAGAAGAATATCAGTTCTCACATTGACAGCAGCAAATTAAAAGACAAAACCGTGCTGGAACTTCATGAAGCTCCTTTCTGGGATGATATTGCTTTTTCCTGCATCAATTGCGGCACCTGCACCTTTGTCTGCCCGACCTGCTGGTGTTTTGATATCCAGGATGAGGCCAAACAAAAATATGCTTCCCGATTCAGAAACTGGGATACCTGTATGTCCCCGTTATTTACAAAACATGCCACCGGACACAACCCGAGGGATAGTAAAACCCAGAGGGTCAGACAGCGATTTATGCATAAGCTTAAATATTTTATAGATAAATATGATCAGGGCATCATGTGTGTCGGATGTGGCCGGTGTGTTAAAAGCTGCCCGGTCAATATCGACATTCGTGAAGTATGCAAAATAATGAACTCATATGTAAAAAGCAATTAGCGAACAAAGGAGGAAACATGGAAAACCCCTATCTGCCTTATCCGGTTCGCATTGATAATATTGAAATTGCAACTGAAGATAAGTCTTTAAAGACATTTAAATTTGTTTTTATTAACCCGGAAGATGAAAAAAAATTCTCATACCATGCTGGCCAGTTTGCCGAACTCTCTATCCCCGGCATAGGAGAAATCCCCATCGGGATTGCCTCCTCTCCCGTGGAGAAGGGATTTGTCAAATTTACGGTATTCAGAACCGGTGTGGTGACGTCCCATCTGCACAATATGAAGGTCGGAGATATCATGGGAATCAGGGGCCCCTTGGGCAACTGGTATCCATGGGATAAACTTGAAAACAAGAATGTGGTCATCATAGGTGGCGGATTTGCATTTACAACATTGCGATCATCCATTATCTATATGCTTGATCCGGCCAACCGGAAAAAATTCAAAAATATTGATGTCGTCTATGGGGCAAGATCCCCCGGGATGCTCCTTTACAGAGAAGAGCTGTATGAATGGGAAAAAAGGGATGACATCAACATGCATATTACGGTTGACGGCACCAATGACACAAGCTGGAAGTATCATAAAGGGTTTGTTCCCCAAATTGTCGAGCAGAATGCCCCAAAGGCTGATGAGAATACATATGCCATTATTTGTGGACCGCCCATCATGATCAAATTTACCCAGCCTGCCCTTGTCGCGCTCGGGTATAAAGAGCATCAGATTATTATGTCGCTTGAAAACAGAATGAAATGCGGTATCGGCATGTGTGGCAGATGTAATATTGGAAAGGAGCTCGTGTGCAAAGACGGCCCGGTCTTCACTTTGGAGCAGCTAAACAAAACCCCGAAAGAATATTAATTCAGGCTTATTTTATATTGACAACCAACCATTGCTTAAGATATGTTAAGTTTTTAATTATTGAAGGTAAGACAGTATGTCTTAAAATGATAGAAAATAATTACTTACAGGAGGAAATTTTAAATGGCAACAATCGAGTTTAACGGGAAATCTTTCGAAATAGATGAAGACGGATTCCTTCTTGATTACAATACATATTGTGACGAGTGGGTAGGTTATGTCAAAACTCAGGAAGGAATTGAGGAACTTACAGAAGAACACTGGTTATTGATAAAAGTTCTTCAGGACTATTATGAGAAAAATGGTATCGCCCCAATGGTTCGTGTTCTTTCCAAGCTAACCAAATTCAAACTGAAACACATCTATGAGTTGTTCCCATCAGGACCTGGAAAAGGTGCCTGCAAAATGGCCGGTCTTCCAAAACCAACAGGGTGTGTATAATAAGTCCCACATTCGATACTGTTTATTGAATTTAAAGGCTCTGCATGATTGGTGCAGAGCCTTTATTGTTGGTGCGCTTTTACTGGTGCTGTCCAAAAGCTCAGGAGTTATGATAAATGCCTGACATCGATAATATCAATAAAATTCTTTTAAATAATATTCAGATTAATTTCCCCATTGATTCCCGACCCTTTCAAATTGTTGCCGTAAAACTTGGTCTTACCGAAGATGAAGTGATAAATCGAATACGGCAGATGAAGGAAGAAATGCTGATTCGTCGAATTGGCGGTAATTTCAGCCCTGACAAGCTGGGGTATTATTCAACACTCTGTGCTGCCCGAGTGCCGGAAGAAAAAATCGATTTCTTTACAAAAACCGTCAATTCCTACTCCGGCGTAACTCATAATTATCAACGGGATCATGGATATAACATCTGGTTTACCTTCATTGCCCCCTCTGTTGCAATAATTGAGAAAAGTCTAAAGGATATCAGTGATGCAACGCAGGTTGAACCCATATTGAATCTGCCTGCAACAAAAGTATTTAAAATCAGCGCCAATTTTAAGGTATGAACACGATCAAAGTGGCTCTGGTTGTTCAAAACTGCCTGGCTGGAAATTATGAAAAAAATCTTGAATCAACAAGAGATTTCATACGATTTGATAATGGGCTTTATATTGCTTCCTTGAATCAGACAGGAAATAATATGAAAGGGTTATCATCTTTTCTAAGATCAAATCCAATGAGATATTTTATGCCCAACAGAAGGACTGATTTGTTTCAGTGACTTTATTCCTTAATTTTCTTTTCTCGAGTCTGAATATAAGCATTCCTGATGGCGACATAGGGATCAATTGCAGCGGCCTTTATTGCTTCATAACGCCCTAAGTGAAATGACAATGAATTAATTGTGTCATAAAAAGTAATGCCGAAAGAAAGCTCCCGAGAGTCAACATAATTGATCGGCTTTAAAAAATAATCTCCTGCAAGTCCTACAGCATCCCTTAAAGTTGAAGGGCCTAGTACTGGAAGAACAAGATAGAATCCATTTCCAATGGAATAGGAGCCAAAGGTCTGCCCGAGATCTTCGTCGGAAGTTTTAAGCCCGAATTCATTCTGGGCAACTTGGCCAAAGCCTAAAACTCCGATGGTGGAATTAATTAGAAAGATTTCAATCTCTGTTCCTGCATCTTTTATTTCGCCTTGAAAAAGATTGTTACTAAAGCGGACTGGGAAAAGCAGATTATAAAAAAAATTGTTCACTCCTTGACGGACTATTGTAGGCATTATGGCTTTGTAACCAGTGGCAATAGGCTTGAGCAAAGCAAAATATAGGATATCATTGAAAGAGTACATGGCATAGTTGAAATAATAGAGCGGGTCGGCAACAGGTTGAAGTTTGCCTGAATCCTGGTAATCAAAAAGAATTTCATTATCAAAACCGCTTTTTTCCGGTTTTGTCTCGGTGTTCTGGGCCAGAAAAACCTGAGCGCTGTTTGAGCTTAGAGTGAATGAATCCTCGGATAATATAGGTGCAATGGTATTAACATCCTGTGCTGAAAGATCAATCGTGAAGATAAAAATAGATAAGACAACTGCCATTATTGAAAAAGAATACATTTTTCCCATTGTTTTCTGTTGCCTTTGAATTTTATTGGTTATCATAAAAATGCATCACAAAAAGGGTATGTTTTATTTTTCAAGGGATATTGAAAAATTATTTTTTGTCGTTGTTAAATATAAATTTTCTTACAAGGGATTCAATGTCCAGTGATGATTCGGTATTATATATTTCCTGACCCGGCTCGAGTAGAATATCGGAACCTCCAGGTGCAATGTCAACATATTTTTGTCCTATTATACCAGATGTTTTTACAGAGGCAATAACATCTTCTGAAAGTGTCATATTTTTATCAATTTTGAGTTCCACTTTGGCAAGCAATCGTTCTTTGTCAATCATAACATTTGAAACAATCCCGATTTCGACCCCGGCCATTTCAACCCGAGCCCCTTTTTTGAGCCCTGAAACAGAAGTAAAAAAACCATATACCGGGTAACGTGTATCCCTGATGAAGCCAATTTCACCAAGAACTACAAAAAGATAACTGCTACATATCAACCCCAGGACTACAAACAGCCCTACATAAAATTCAATTTTTCTTTTGTTCATGTCCTTCCTTTTCCAAAACTTCTTTATTTTTATTCTTACGCTTCTTCACCCCTGATAAAAGCGTTTACAATTGTGCTGTGCGAATTAAGCACATTTTCTTTTGAGCCTTCAAATTTGATAATGCCCTCATCCAGCATGGCGATTCGTTGAGATATATTAAAAATATCAGGAATATCATGACTGACAATGACGGCAGTGAATTCAAATTTTTCCTGATATTCTTTAATCATGGTATGCACATTTTTTTTCCTAATTGGGTCAAGACCGGTAGTTGGCTCGTCAAAAAGTATGATTTTCGGATCAGTAACAAGCGCTCTGGCCAGTGCAACTCTTTTTTTCATGCCACCTGAAAGCTGTGCAGGAAATTTTTCTTCTGAACCCAATAATCCTAGCTCCCTCATTTGATACATGACCTTATCTTTAATTCGGTTTTTTGGATAATATCTTTTTTCTGAGAGCGGCAGAGCAATATTTTCATATATCGTCATGGAATCAAACAAGGCATTATCCTGAAACATATAACTCAATTCTTTTTGAAAAACTTTTATTTTTTCATGAGACAAGAGATGGATAGGCTCCCCATTGATCAAAATCTGTCCGGAATCCGGTTTTATAAGGCCAATCATATGTTTCAGCAATACTGATTTTCCGGTCCCGCTTTTCCCTATAATAGTCGTTATCTTTCCACCGTAAATCGATAGATGAACTCCTTTTAAAACTTCCTGGGTCTCAAAGTTTTTTTTTATATTAACAAATTGGATAAGCGGAACCGTCATTTCTAAACCAGAAAAAATGTAATAATATAATCAAAAATCAAGATAAAAATACAGGATTGAACAACTGCATTGGTTGTGGACATGCTGACGCCCCTGGCACCAAAACCGCTGTATAAATGAGTGTAGTAACCACGATAGCAACAGATGGTCGTTACAACAACAGAGAATACAAAAGATTTTAAAAATCCACCATTAATATCCCCGATATCAATGTTTTTGATAACTGCGTCCATATAATCATATTGATTGATCCCAAGGAGAATAGACCCGGATATATATCCCCCTATGATTCCTATAACATTGAAAAGTGCGGTCAATAGTGGAAAACTGATGATCGATGCAATCAGTCTTGGGGTAAAAAGAAATCTGACAGGATTGATGTGCATGGTTTTAAGCGCATCAATCTGTTCAGAAATCCGCATGACTCCGATTTCAGCAGCCATTGCTGATCCTGCTCTTGCCGTAACCATGATGGCTGTTAAAACAGGGCCGAGTTCCCGAACCAACGTGATGGCCACGGCAGCCCCAAGTCCTGCTTCAGAGCCAAATTTGGCCAGGGAATAATAACCCTGAAGGCCCAGCACCATCCCGGTAAAAACTCCCGTCAAAGCAATAACAAAAAAAGATTTGGCACCGATAAACCAAGTATGTTCTATGATTTTACCAAACTGAACGGGCAGGATAAAAACATTTATAACCCCTGTAATAAAAAAAAGAAACAGCCTGCCACAGGATCTCACCTGTCGGATAGTCATCTCACCTGTTTTTTCAAAGAAATTTGTAACCATAATAGGTGACTATAGCCTCAAATAAGAGATTATTCAAGATTATAGCTGTTTGATAGCGTTTGTTTTTTGTAATGAATTGTAATTTAATTTTCATTCTTTGCTTGACACGTATCATAGAAATTAATACGTATAAAACAAAATCAATCATTTTGTGAAAGGATTTCAAAATGACTCAAAAAATCACATTAAGTATCCCGGATTTCCTTTATGAAAAATTGGCAGAATGGCGGGCTTCTTTTAATCTTTCAAAACTATTCCAGGATGCATTGGCTGATGCCATACAGCGGAAAGAAGAATTTCAAAGGCGTATATCAGAAGATTTTGATATGGCTGAAATTATTAAACGTCTAAAACAGGAAAAGCAGAACTGGGAAAAAAAATATTATGCATTGGGTAAAACCGAGGGCATTCAGTGGGCAAAAATTGCTCATTATAGTGACCTTTTATACGTATTGAAATTCAAAGATACGTATAAATTGATTTATGATTCAAAAATGAGTGAGTATTTTAAAAAAATATATGATGCTTCTAATTTGCCCAAAAATCGGGAATCAGGTCCTGTCGATGATGAACAGATGTTTATGGATGGGTGGTTCAAAGGAGTATTGGAATTCTGGAATCATATTAAGGAAAAATTATAATGATAAACGCTTCATCCTGCATTCTTGGAGTTGATATCGGCTCTGTTTCAATTCATATTGTATTATTAACCCTCGAAGGGAAAATCATTTATACTTCAACTGAAGCACATCGTGGAGAGGTCAGGCAGTGCTTTTCAAAATTGATTGAAAATATTGATATAAAAAAAATAGTCTATGTTGCAGCCACAGAGGCCACTCCTTCTTTTATTCGGGCAACTCAATTTTATGATGACCAGTTGACCATTATTCGTGCTGCAAAGTATTATCATAAAAATTTTGACGCTATTTTACATATAGGAGGTGAGAAATTTTCATTAAGCAGATTTGATGAAGAGCAGCATTACCTGGGGGCAAAACAAAACACCTCCTGTGCTGCCGGTACAGGCAGTTTTCTTGATCAACAGGCCCGAAGATTAAATCTTTCCGGAGGATCTGAAGAGCTGAGTAAAAAAGCCCTCTTGAATACAAAAAAAATTCCGGATATTGCGACCCGTTGCGCAGTTTTTGCAAAAACCGATCTGATTCATGCTCAGCAGGAGGGATATGGCATTGAACAGATTTGTGATGGCCTTTGTTATGGTCTGGCAAAAAATATTTCCAATACCCTTTTTAAAGCAAACCATACGGGTGAAAGCATTATTTTCTGTGGTGGCGTTTCCCATAACGACGCTGTTAAAAACCATTTAGAAAACATCACAGGCTATTCATTTATTACGGATGCAAATTCAAAATTCTATGGTGCTTCAGGTGCTGCACTTTGTCTTATGGACGATGTTTTAAGTCACAGGAAAATGACCAAAGCATTTTTAGTATTCCCGGATGATATCTATATCGGATCTAAAAAACAAACTCATCTTTCATACCCTCCGCTTGAACTCACCCTTTCACAATATCCAGAATTTAAATGTTTTTCATCCTATATGACCGACGATGTTGAGGCTGATATTTATCAGAATCCCGCATTGATGGTACTTCAGGAAGGTTACATGGGATTGGATGTAGGATCGACCAGCACCAAAAGCATTCTCATTAATCAGGATGGATTACCGGTTGCAGGCTTTTATACCAAAACTGCATCAAGACCTGTTAAAGCCATACAAAAAATTTTCAAGGCATATGACACATTTTTCAAAGCATATGGACTCCATTTTGAGATAAAAGGATGTGGAACAACAGGTTCCGGGCGGAGAATGGCAGGTAGGATTATTGGTGCAGATATTGAACCCGATGAGATTACTGCCCATGCAAAGGCTGCCTGCAATTTAAATGAGAATGTAGACACAATAATCGAAATCGGGGGTCAGGATGCCAAATTTACCCTTTTAAAAAATGGTATCGTCACCGCATCGGTTATGAATACAGTATGCGCTGCAGGCACTGGGAGCTTTATTGAAGAACAGGCAATCAAATTAGGCTGTCCGCTGTCTGAGTATTCCAGGATGGCAGAAGGCGTTTCTTCCCCTGTGACCAGCGACCGATGCACTGTTTTCATGGAAAGGGATATCAATTATTTTTTTGCCCAGGGATATCAGAGAAATGAAATTCTGGCATCAGTTCTCCATTCTGTCAGAGATAACTATCTTACAAAAGTCGCAAATATCAGTAAAATAGGGCAATGTATCCTTTTTCAAGGTGCAACAGCAAGAAATAAAGCATTGGTTGCAGCGTTTGAACAAAAATTAAATAAACCCATCCATGTCTCCCGATATTGTCATTTGACAGGAGCCCTTGGTGTTGCATTGCTGGTAAAGGAAAAGCAACTTGACATATCCGGTTTCAGAGGGTTTGAACTATGGGAAAATGAGATCCCGGTGCGCCAGGAAACCTGTGAACTATGTACGAATTATTGTAAACTGACCATTGCTGAGGTGAATGGCGAAACCCTTGCGTATGGTTTCTTATGTGGCAGAGATTATCAGACAAACAAAATGGTTCCAAAGAAAAACAGCCACAGTCTTTTTCAATCAAAAAACCGGATTTTTCAGAGAATTGAAAAGCCCTTGGTTAAACATGATTTTACGATCGGTATTCCAAAAGCCCTGCATGTCTACGAAGATTTAGAATTCTGGGTTTATTTCTTTTCAAAGCTGGGAATTAAAACTGTTACCAGCGCCTCATTGAAGAATCCGGTAAAGCTTGGGAAAAAGAATGCCAAGGCTGAATTCTGTGCTCCGGTCATGTCATTGCACGGGCATATAGAATATTTAATGGGTGTTGCGGATTATGTTTTTCTGCCTTTTTATTTTGAAGAGAATACCAGTAAAAAAGACAGACGGAGGCAGTATTGCTATTATACCCAGTTTTCTCCATCTATTGTTTCCTGTCTCTCTGAATTTGATCAAAAAAGATTGATTTCTCCTATGATTAAATATCTTTATACCAATTTTTATACCAAACTGGAATTGTATAAAACATTAAAAAACATTTCATCCGATTTTCTGTTCTCCTTTTTTGATATCTCCACGGCATATGATAGAGCAGTTGAATTTAATGAAACCTGTCGAATGAAAAAGAAGGAATTATTTGAAAAACACAAAGCTGGAGACTCCGATATTAATGTTGTTTTGCTTGGCAGACCCTATACGGTTTTGACCGATACGATGAACAACAACATCCCCCGGCTTTTTGAAAATCTGGGTGTAAAAACCTTTTTCCAGGACATGCTGGATGATAAAAATTTTGATTTCTCAGAAATAGACCCGCTGTTAAAAGAAATCCATTGGAAATATGTGGCTCAGATTCTAAAGACTGCCTTTATTGCGGCAAAAACCGAACATCTATATCCGGTTTATATCAGTTCGTTTAAATGCGCTCCGGATGCTTTCGGCATTGATTATTTCAAACAGATCATGGAGACCCATAACAAACCCTATTTGATATTGGAACTTGATGAACATGACTCCAGCGTAGGCTATGAGACAAGGGTGGAAGCAGCGGTCCAGGCATTCCTGAATCATAATTCCTTAATCTCAAAAGATAAAAATACAGATATTTCTCATCTTCACCCAAAATTTTTATTAAAAATCGGAAATAAAACCATACTCTTCCCGAATTGGGATACCTTTACCGGAAACCTCATTGTATCTGTAATGAAAAACGAGGGGTACAAGGCTCTTTTGATGGAAGAAACCCAAGATACATTGAAAAAGAGCATTTTGACCAATACAGGGCAATGCATTCCTTTAAATGCCGTCGCCGCGGCATTTATTCATACTGTGGAAAAAAAAGAGCTTGATCCTTCAGATTGTGCCCTATGGTTGAATCCTTCGGAAATAGCCTGCAATATAAAAATGTATCCATATCATATTAAAAAAATACTTGAGAGAAATGGTAATGGATTTGAGAAGGCAGAGATTTACAAAGGAGAGCTTTCTTTGTTTGATATTTCTTTCAAAGCCTCCACCAATGCTTATTTTGCCTATATGTTCGGGGGGCTTCTACGAAGTATCGGTTGCAAAATCAGACCCTATGAAATTCATAAAGGCGAAACGGATCAGGCACTCAAGGACGCATTGGCACTTTTATGTAACACTTTTGAAAAAGGCGTGGATAAGGAACCTTCCATAAAAACAATCATGGATATGTTTTTAAACATTCAAACTAAGCACGAACAGCGTCCGAAAATTGGAATTTTCGGTGATCTTTACGTCCGGGATAATGATATCCTGAATCAGGATCTGATTCATTTCATAGAAGATAACGGTGGTGAAGTTATTACTACCCCCTATTATAAATATCTAAAAATTATTGCGAATTCATACTTCAGGAAATGGTTTAAGGAAGGGAAATATGTCAGCCTGATGTCCAATAAAGCACTTCTTGTTGTCATGCAAACCATGGAAAAAAAATATTACAAATATTTTGAACCCATTCTGGGCAGGTCTGTATTTAAAGTAAATGCTGTTGTTGAGACAATTCTTTCGGACTATGGCATCCTTCAGGAACATACGGGTGAATCTATGGATAATATATTAAAAATACACCACATCATCAGCGAATACCCTGATTTAAAATTGTTGATTCAGACCAATCCTGCATTCTGCTGTCCCGGACTTATTACTGAATCAATGGCTCATAAACTCGAGGAAAAACTGAATGTTCCTATTGTTTCTATTACCTATGATATTTCAGGGGGCAATAAGAATAAGGTGATTATCCCCTTTCTGAAAGATTCAAGAAAAAACGATTATCTCCACAATTTGAAAGTTTCAGTCTGATGTGTATTGAGCTGTAATTTATTTTGGCTGCTAAACGGAGATGGCTATCGATGCAATCGGATGTTTTAAAAAGCCGCGGTAAAGTCACGGTAAAAGAAGCCGTTCTATCTGGGTAAACGGCCGATCAGATCGGGCAGATTTCAGAGGTGATCCATCAGGTCAGCGATATTGTGGGCCGATTCAAGATATGATGATGCAGATCAGGTTCCCGTCACCACCTTTTTAGTTTCCCGGGCAATTTTCAGTTCCTCATTGGTGGGGACCACCAGAACCCTGACGTTCGATCCTGATGGGCTGATCTGTCTTAGCGGATCGCCTGAAGAATTGTTTTTATCCGCATCAATTTCAATGTTCAGGCAGGATAGGTCTCTGCAGCAACGTTCCCGGATGACGGGAGAATTCTCCCCGATGCCACCGGTAAAAATCAGGGCGTCAAGCCTTCCCAGGACGGCAACATAGGCCCCGATATATTTTTTGATGCGATAGGTATAGACCTCCAGGGCCAGTTGTGCCAGGTCATCCTCTTTTTCCGCCCTTTCCAGGACCACCCGCATATCATTTGCGCCGCAGATGCCTTTCAATCCGCTTTCCTTATTGAGAAGCCCATCGATTTCATCCAGGGACATGTTCAAATGGTTTGCGAGAAAAAAAGGGATGGCAGGATCGATATCGCCGGTACGGGTTCCCATCACAAGACCCTCAAGGGGAGTCAATCCCATGGATGTGTCTACACATTGGCCGTCTTTGATGGCTGCCATGCTGGCCCCATTGCCCAGGTGCAGGGTAATCAGATTCAGCTCACTTAAAGGCCGCTTCAGATATTCAGCAGATTTTTCAGCCACATAGGCATGGGAAGTCCCATGGAACCCGTATCGCCGGACTTGATGGTTTTTATATAAATCATAGGGCAGAGCATAGACATAGGCGTGTCTCGGAAGGGTCTGGTGAAAGGCGGTGTCAAACACCGCCACCTGGGGCGCGCCCGGGAAAATGGACATCGCAACCCGGATGCCTGTCAGGTTGGCTGGGTTATGAAGCGGGGCCAGGGGAGTATTCTTCCTGATTTCCAGGATCACCTTTTCATCGATGATAATAGGGGCTTGAAAAGTTTCTCCGCCATGAACCACACGGTGCCCCACGGCGGAAATTTCCGACTTGTCCGTAATAACGCCGTGTTCAGGATCAGTCAGCAATTCCGTGATTTTTTCCATCCCTTCCCGGTGGTCGATGTTGAGGTCTTCAATGACCCTTTTCTGATGGGTGCCATTCTTTACCATGACCTGATGGGTGAGCTTTCCCGAATCCTCGCCGATTCTCTCGGCCATGCCCGTTGCCAGGACCTCTTCAGTAACCATGTCGAACAACTGGTATTTGACGGAGGAACTGCCGGTGTTGATGACCAGAATCTTCATAGGATACCCTTTTCCGCCTGGGCCTGGATGGCGGTGATGGCAATGGTATTGACGACATCCGAAACCAGACATCCGCGGCTCAGGTCATTGACCGGCTTTTTTAACCCCTGAAGTATGGGGCCTATAGCAACGGCCCCGGCAGAACGTTGAACCGCCTTATAGGTATTGTTGCCGGTATTCAGATCCGGAAATATAAACACCGTGGCCTTTCCAGCCACTTCACTGTCCGGCATTTTTATTTTGGCTACCGTGGGGTCAATGGCTGCATCATACTGGATGGGGCCTTCCAGTTTCAGATCAAGCCCCCTCTGATGCGACATCTCTCTTGCCATTTGCGTGGCTTTTCGAACCTTTTCCACATCTTCTCCCTTTCCTGACTCGCCGGTTGAATAGGACAACATTGCAACCCTGGGCTCAATATCGAAGATTTTAGCGGTCAGGGCTGAAGCAATGGCAATTTCAGCAAGCTGGCCTGCATCGGGGTCGGGGTTGATGGCACAATCTCCATAAACCAGCACCCTGTCTTTCAGGCACATGAGAAATACACTGGAAACAACTGAAAATCCGGGTTTGGTCTTGATAATTTCAAAGGCAGGGCGGATGGTGGCCTGGGTCGTATGAACCGCTCCGGAGACCATGCCGTCGGCATCCCCTTTACGGACCATCATGGTGCCGAAAAAATTGACATCACTCATGAAATCTTTTGCCGCCTCCAGGGTCATGCCTTTCTCCTTTCTCAAGTCATAATAGCTTTGGACGTAATCATCAAAATATTTAGATTTCTGAATTTCCACGATGTTTGCCGAATCCATCCTCAGCCCCAGCCGGGCAATCTGCTTTCGAATCCGCTCTTCATTGCCCAAGAGGGTGAGATCCACGACATCTCTTCGCAAAAGGATTTCAGAAGCATATAAAATTCTTTCATCCTCACCTTCGGGCAACACAATGTGCTGCCTATTCGCCTTTGCTTTTTGAAGCAGTCCATATTCAAACATCTTGGGGGTCACCACCGTTGTCCGGGTTTCGATGATTTTTTCCGATAGCTCTTCGGAATTGATATGCTTGTCAAAAATCTCCAACGCCTTGGTAATTTTGCGCTCATTGTCCGGGGAAATACCGGCATGCACCTTGCTCACAAGAATGGTGGACGGAAATGTGTCTCCTGCCACGGAGAGGATCGGCACCATGTTGGGATACCCTTCAATCAACCGGCACACGGATTCTTCCGGCTTAAGACCCCCGGTCAAAAGGATTCCGGAAATATTCGGCATGGACATGGAAGATACGGCTGACAGGCAGGCCACAATCACATCGGACCGGTCGCCCGGGGTGATGACCAGCATGCCGTGCTCGATTCTTTTCAAAAAATTACGCAATTGCATGGCAGCCACGGTAAAGCTGTAAACATGCCGGTTGAGCTGGTCTCCTCCATAAAGGATTTCTGCGCCCAGGATGTGTGCAATTTCTCCCACTGTCGGGTTGCCAAGGCTTTTTTCATCCGGGAGGGCATAAATCAGTTGTCCGGAGTCCGGGTTCTCTTTTTTAAGGAGGGAGACAATCTTTTGCCCGTCATTGGGTAAAGTTCTGTTAATAACGGTGGCAATTACGTTGCAGCCTTCATTAATAAAAGATTTATGGTAGACCTGTATGGAACGGACGACGTCATTTATGGTTTTGTTATGCGCGTTTGCCACTAACAGAACCGGACACCCCAGATTTTTTGTAATTTGTGCATTGAGGTCGAATTCAAAGGAAGCGGTTGACCCTTCAAGTTCAATGCCTTCACATAAGATAAAATCATGGTCTTTTTCAATTTCCCTGTAGGCATTGAAAATGCCTTCCAGCAATTCATCCTGTCGGCCGTGAGCGATGAGATTGCCAGCTTCCGTTAATGTATAGGCAAACATTTTTTCTTCCGGGATGCCGAGTTTGAAATAGGTGGAGAATAAATGGATGTCATTGTCGATTT
>JAIFMF010000117.1 GCA_020048635.1 Desulfobacula sp.
ACTTGACAACAGCTAACCATAAAAAATAAAAAGAGACAGGGATTATCTTGTAAGGCCATTGAGTAAAAAGGATTATTTCGTATGGATATGAAAAGGGATTATTATGAGGATGTAAGGCTTTTTTCCTCTCCGGTCGTTATCTTCTGGTTTGTTGTCCTCATCGGCGCTCTCTATCTTTTTCCTCTTTTTGCAGAGAATTA
The DNA here is from genome assembly GCA_020048635.1 of Desulfobacula sp. Classification (GTDB taxonomy): domain Bacteria; phylum Desulfobacterota; class Desulfobacteria; order Desulfobacterales; family Desulfobacteraceae; genus Desulfobacula. Next base: position 201 of record JAIFMF010000117.1, read on the forward strand.
TTATGTGTATGTTGCCAATTATATTGCCATTAACATTATCGTTGCAACCGGCTTGAATCTTCTGGTCGGGTATACGGGCCAGATTTCCCTTGGCCATGCCGGTTTTTTTGCCATTGGTGCCTACGGCACAATTATTCTGATGGCAAAGGCCGGGTTTCCCTTTCTCCTGGCTTTGCCCTGTGCCGCCCTGGTGGCTGCCGGGTTTGGCTTTCTTCTGGGGCTGCCCGCCCTTCGGCTTGAAGGGCCTTATCTTGCCATTGCAACCCTGGGATTCGGGCTCACCATCACTCAGGTCATCGGAAGAGTTGAACTCTTCGGCGGCAGGACAGGGCTTCATGCACCAAACATTACCATTGGGCCATGGGTGATTGATACGGACAAGGAATTTTATGTTCTCCTCATCACCCTGACCATTCTCCTTCTGCTTTTCATGCGGAACCTTATCCGGACAAGGGTGGGCCGGGCTTTTATCGCCATCCGGGATGCCGACATAGCTGCCGGTACCATGGGGGTGAACATCCTGTATTATAAAACCCTTGCCTTTGCCGTGAGCGCATTTTATGCCGGAATCGGCGGCGGGCTCTATGCCTTTGTCTTAAAATTCATCGAACCAGAAATTTTTACCCTGATGATGTCCATTATGTTTCTTGCCATGGTTGTGGTGGGTGGACTGGGTTCCATGATGGGGTCCATTGCAGGGGCCATCCTTCTTTGCTGGCTGGATCTAAAATTAAGAAATATCCTGGATATCCCCTATATCGGGGACTGGCTGGAACACTTGTCCAAAAACTGGTTTTCCATCACCGGGGTGTCCAATATTCAATTTATCATATTCGGCACCATCATGATCCTGATCATGCTGTTTGAACCCCTGGGGCTTTACGGGGTATGGATCAGGACAAAAAGATACTGGCGCACCTGGCCTTTTTGATATGGGAGATCTTAAATGACGGATTTTTTCCAGATGGTTGTGAGCGGAATCGCAGTGGGAAGCACTTATGCACTCATGGGACTTGCCATGGTCATTATCTATAAAACATCGGAAGTGCCCAATTTCGCCCAGGGGGAGATGGCCCTGATTTCATCATTTTTTGCCATGATGCTGCTGACCTCTTTTAATTATAATATCTATCTTGCATTTTCCCTTGCCTTTGTGTTTGCCGCTGTCCTTGGGTGTTTCCTGGAATTTGCCGTTCTTCGGCGGGCCAAGGAACCCAATGTGCTCGGGATGATTGTGATCACCATCGGTATTGAAATGGTGATCCTGGGATTTGTGTCCTGGAAATTCGGGGCGGAACAGAAAACCATGCCGTTTCCCATCGATCCCTATGAGAGCCTCTTTATCGGTGATCTTTTTTTGAAAAAACTGGATGTGCTGACCTTTGTGTCAGCCTTATGTCTCATGGTGGTGCTGTTTTTGTTCTTCAGGTTCTCAAAGCTGGGTCTTGCCATGAAAGCCACCCAGCAGAACAGCGTGGCCGCCCGGATTGTAGGGGTCAGGACCAATCGGATCATGATGACAACCTGGGGCATTTCATCTCTTGTGGGGGCTGTGGCCGGACTTTTGATTTCCCCCACCATCATGCATCCCTATATGATGTGGGACCCCATGCTCAAAGGCTTTGCCGCAGCCGTCATGGGCGGCATGACCTCTTTGCCCGGTGCCGTGGTGGCAGCTTATATGCTGGGTATTATTGAGAACCTTTTCGGTGGTTATATTTCCATTGAGTTTAAGACGGTGGTGGCCTTTGTGATTATCGTGGCAGTATTGTGTTTCAAACCCAGCGGCCTTTTTGCCCGGCATTATGTAAAAAAGGTATAACCGGGGAAGAACCCGCGGGTGAGAAAAAAATAATAAAAGGAGGGAAAGATGAAAAAAAGAGTGATGCTTTTGGTAGTTGTTTCTCTGGCTTTTTTAGTAAGCCTTGCCCCAAATCTTTTTGCAGCAGAGCAGGGGGTGACGGATAAGGAGATCCATATCGGACAGTGGAGCCCTCAGACAGGGCCGGCTGCCGCCTGGGGATCGGTGGCACGAGGAACCGGAGCCTATTTTCAGTGGATCAACGACAACGGTGGTATCCATGGCAGAAAAATTGTGTATCACATGTTTGATGACGGGTATAACCCGGCCAAAACCATGGCCGGTGTAAAAGAGCTCCAGGAAGGAACAGGAATCTTTGCCTGGGCCTGCGGTGTGGGAACATCCACCGGCCTTGCAGTGAAAGATTACCTGGCCCAGAATAATGTTCCCTGGGTCGGACCTGCTGCAGGGTCTCTGAACTGGGTCAATCCGCCCCAGAGAAATCTGTTTGCCGTATACCCACTCTATGATGGTGAAGCAAAGGCTCTTGTTAAATATGCGGTTGAGAAAATGGGTAAGAAAAAAGTGGCTGTGGCGTACTTAAATGATGAATACGGGAAGAACGGACTTCGCGGCGCTCAGGAAGAACTGCAAGCCCATGGGCTGAAAACCGTTGCCGAGGTTTCATTTGAAGCCGGTGATTCGGATTTGAATCCCCATGTCATGAAACTCAAACAATCCGACGCGGATATGGTGCTCTTGTGGACAACCGTCACCCATGCGGCAAAAGTCGTGGGTACCAGTAAGGCCATGAATTTCGCACCCCAGTTCATGAGTACCAGTACCTGTTCTGATTTTCCTTTGATGATGTCCATTACTAAAGGCGCCTGGGAAGGGGTGGTCTGCGCGACTTTCGGTGAATTGCCCGATTCCGATTATCCTGCTATCGTAAAATATAAAAAAGAGGTGTTTGAAAAATATGCAGCCAAGGAAGAACGATGGGGAATATTTTATTATGCCGGTATATTGTTTGTAGAGCCCATGATTGAAGCATTGAAAAAAGTCGGGCCAGACCTGACAAGGGAAAAATTTATCACGGAAATGGAAAAAATAAAAGGATTCAAGGGGCTCGGCGCGGAGGTCAATTTTAAACCCTTTGACAAAAATGATATGTATTCTCGCCAGGGAGCTTCCCAGACATTCATTATCCAATGCCTTGCCGAGGGAAAAGCAAAAAAACTGACGGAATGGATGGATATTAAATAGTATGGAACCTGCTTTTTTCAGGGTGGATGCCCTGTCCATTTCTTTTGGCGGCATCAAAGCCCTGGAAGATATCGGTTTTACCATGAACAAGGGTGAGATCTTTTCCGTTATCGGTCCCAATGGTGCGGGAAAGACCACCCTTTTCAACTGCATATCCGGGCTTTATCAACCGGGTAAAGGGGATATGGTTTTCAAAGGCAGATCCATAAAGCATAAAAAGTCCGATGCCGTTGCCAGGATGGGCATTGCCCGGACTTTCCAGAATATTGAATTGTTTTCCCATATGAACACCATGGAAAATATCATGCTGGGTCGTCATATCCATATGAAAACAGGGCTTTTTAAGGGAATGACCATGTGGGGGAAATCGTCTTTTGCCGGAAAAGAGGAAATTCTTCACCGTGAGAAAGTTGAAAATATCATCGATTTTCTTGAACTCCAGAATGTGAGGGATACCTTTGTGGGCGCGCTTCCCTATGGAACCCAGAAGCTCATTGAGCTTGGACGGGCACTGGCCCTGGAACCGGATCTTCTTCTCCTGGATGAACCCTGCGCCGGTATGAATACGGAAGAAAAGCAGGACATGATCTTCTGGATCAAGGATATCCAGGATGAGCTTAAGATTTCCATCCTTCTTATCGAGCATGACATGAAAATGGTCATGGATATCTCGGACCGGGTGATGGCCATCAATTTCGGAAAACTCATCACCATCGGCACTCCGGCAGAGGTCCAGACCAATGCTCAGGTTCTTAAAGCCTATATCGGGGAGGGAGAGTAAAGATGCCGGGTCTGCTTGAAGTCAAAAATATTGAGACCTATTACAATCTGGTGTATGCCATCCGGGGGGCTTCTTTCAGTGTTGAGGAAGGCTCCATTACCGCCATTCTGGGCAATAACGGAGCCGGGAAATCCACAATTCTAAAGACCATCATGGGATTGATCGAGGACCAGCCGGATAAGGGCATCATTGAATTCGACGGAATCCCCATCCAGCACAAGGATACGGATGAGATTGTACGAAAAGGCATTGCCTATGTGCCGGAAGGCCGTGAAATCTTTAAGGAGCTGACCGTTAATGAACACCTGCTCATGGGAGCGTATACCAGAAAAGACCGGTCCAGGATAAAAGAGGATATTGAAGCCGTATTTCAGTATTTTCCGGTTCTTAAGGCAAGGATAAACCAGTGGGCAGGTACGCTTTCCGGTGGCGAGCAGCAGATGCTGGCCATGGGCCGGGCACTGATGCTCAAGCCCCGTCTGATGATCCTGGATGAACCCTCGCTCGGACTTTCACCCATCCTGGTCAAGGAGATTTTTTCGATCATCAAAAAAATCAATAAAACCGGGACCACCATTCTTCTGGTGGAACAGAACGCCAACATGGCTCTTTCCATATCCTCCACAGGTCTGATCCTTGAAAACGGCCGGTTTGTCATGAAGGGAAAATCAGAGGAGCTTAAGGAAGACAAGGATGTAAAAGAATTTTATCTTGGCATCAAATCCGAAACATCAGCCAAAGGCTATCAGAGATGGAAAAGAAAGAAGGCATGGAGATAGAACAACATACAGCATATGAGACCGTCCCTGAAGTGTTTGAAAGGACGGTGGCAAAAAATTATTCAAAGGTTGCATTGCGGACAAAAGCCCTTGGCATCTGGCATGATATCACCTGGGCCGAATACCATGACAGGGCCAAAAAAGTGGGGTGCGCCCTTTTATCATTCGGGTTTGAAAAAGGCGAGGCGGCCTGTATTATCGGGGATAACTGCATTGAATGGGTTATGGCCGATCTTGGGATTCAATGCGTGGGCGGTGTGTCTGTCGGGGTTTATGCCACCAATGCCTGGCCCCAGGTGGAATATGTGGTCAATCACTGTGATGCACGGTTCCTGTTTGTGGAAAATGAGGAACAGCTTGATAAATGGCTCATGTTCAAAGAGAATGCACCCTTGCTGAAAAAAGTCATTGTTTTTGATACCAAAGGACTCAGGTCTTTTAAAGATCCCATGGTCATGACCTTTGACGAATTCATTGAAAAAGGGAAAGCAGCAGAGGTAACACACCCTTCAGCTTTTGATCAGAGAAAACAAAATATCACACCAGATGATCTTTCCGTGCTGATTTATACCTCGGGAACCACGGGTCCGCCCAAAGGGGCCATGCTCACCCACAAAAACGTCACCTGGATGGCTGGGGCTGTCGAGGGAACCGTGAAGATCCAGGAACAGGACAATGTTCTTTCCTTTCTGCCCCTGTGTCATATTTTTGAGCGGCTCTTTACGGTTTTTATCCATATTAAATTCGGCTATATTGTTAATTTTGTTGAGAAACCCGATACCGTCATGCAGAACATGAAGGAAGTGTCTCCCACCATTGGGTATGCCGTGCCGAGAATCTGGGAAAAATATTATTCCAGCATCATGATCAAAATGGCGGATGCCACATGGTTTAAACGAGTTGCCTTTGGTCTTGCCATAAAAGCCGGGAAAAAACGATCTGATCTCATCATGAATGAGAGACCGGTCGGTCTTTTTCAGAGGGCTGCTTATTTCCTGGCCTGGTTTCTTGTGTTCAGGAAGTTGAAAGAAAGGCTCGGGTTTGACAATATCCGGGTGGCGATTTCCGGAGCAGCCCCCATATCAAAAGAAGTCCTGCATTTCTTTCAATCCATCGGCATGAATCTGATTGAAGGGTATGGCCAGACCGAAGGCACAGGAGTAACCACCCTTTCTCCAGAAAACGGGGCGAGACCCGGAACGGTTGGTAGAGCCCTTGAAGGTGTCAAAATGAAGATTGCCGAAGATGGCGAAATCCTGATTCATTCGCCGGGCGTTTTTAAAGGGTATTATAAAAGCGATGCGGCAACAGCCGCAACCATGTTGGAGGGATGGCTCTGCACCGGTGATGTGGGCGAGATGGATACGGACGGATTTTTAAAAATCACCGATCGCAAAAAAGACATCATTGTCACGGCAGGCGGAAAAAATATAACACCCCAGTATATCGAAAACAAGCTGAAAGCCAGCGTCTATATCAATGACGCCGTCGTCATCGGGGACCGGCGAAAATACCTGGCCTGTCTCATCATGATTGATGAAGACAATGTCATGAAATTTGCCCAGGATCATAAGATCCAGTTTTCCACTTATAAAGATCTGACAAGGGATGCCGAAGTTATTGCCCTCATTGACGGAGAGGTCAAAAAGGTCAATGAAACCCTTTCCCGGGTTGAAAATATAAGAAAATTCACCCTCATCCCCAAACGTCTCTACGAAGAGGACGGCGAGGTCACACCCACCATGAAAATCAAGCGGAAAAAGGTCCACGAAGCGTATGCGGATTTGATTGAAGCGATGTATTAAAGATTTTTTCTAAGCTGTTTAATTTTTTCAAAATAAAGGCGCTGGCAGGCATGTTCAACCGATAAAAGGCTTGCAAAGGCTTGTGAGAAATCGTTTTTTCCAATGGTAAAAAGCCCGTGTCCATAGACAATGGCGCTGTTGTTTTTTTCAAGGGCCAGCGGCAGGGTGTTGCAAAGGCCAAAGGGCCCCGTTCCGACCTCACCCGGAACAATAGGAATACCGTCTGCGAATCGTTTTTTGGGGCATTTGATATGGCATTGATCTGAGAAATCGCAAGCTGCTTTTTCAACTGGATCGCAATCCATTGATAAAATCACGGAAAATTTCGGATGCCCATGGAGAATAGCCGTACAATCCGTTCGTTGAATGATTTCCATGTGGGCGGACAATTCGCTGGAAGCGGTTATTCCGGCACTGGTGGACCCATCCAGGGGAACAGGGTCGATGCATCCGGCAAGCTCATCCAGGGAGCTTCCCGTCTGGCTGATATAAAGGGTGTGGTTCCATAGATAGGAGACATTGCCGAAAAATGAATCCACAAGCCCGTATTCAACGGTTTTAAAACCAGCCTCAATCACGGCTGAATAAACATTTTCCTCGTTTTGAAACGGTCCTTTCATGAGATTCGGCATCTTTTTTCGAACAGTCCCAAGATGGGGTATGGCAGCATCAAAAAGGTGATGGTCACTGTCTGTTGCAATTCCTTTCTGGAGGGCTTCCAGGTAATCTGTAAAAAATTTGATAAAACAGGCAAAGCACACAGAGCTGATGGTGACAAATCCCTGCTCCGGGCTGACAGTACCATGAGCGATGATGGCAGGGCCAATTTCCTTTGTGCCGGTTGTTTTCGGTGCAACAATTACACTTTTTCTTTTTTTTAAAATTTGAATGATTTTGTCAGGGTTGAATTCATCAATGACCGGCAGATCATGGAGAAAGGTTCTGGTTTCACAATCTTTGGGGGATATGGTCCCGTCCGATTCAAGGGCCTTTTTCGCAAGAAAGGCAATGATGCTTGTATAAGGTTCTATCGGTCTTAAAAAGGAAAGCGAATTGATATGAAGTCCATCGAATACTTTTTCAAGAATCCTTGTTTCATCTGCTTTGCGGTTCCAGACGATCCTGTCATCCTGGCCGCCCATGAGGGGAAAACACGGGCCTGACCTGGCCCCGAGCTTCGCTTTGATGAGTCTATCGACAAATTTGTCTAAGGTTTTTTCCATACCAGCCCCAGTGTCTTTGCTTTTTCTTCCAGCGGCAGACCTTTGGTATCAAGGCCCCGGATATCGTAATATTTATTTCGAGCGTCGATGAAATCCTCCCGCTTGATGGGGGGAATCAGGATGTTATTTCCGCTCGATCCGGGTTCAGTGAAGAACCTGGCCGGAAGGTCATCGTCTTTTATATCAAATCCGTTCAGGGCATTGATGATCCGTTCATTATAATAGATGCCCTCCCCTTTTTTCAAAAGATCCTGGGCCGAGGTGTCAATGCCGGTGACGGCTTCAAAGACGTCGGCATATTCTTCCAGGCCGGCGGCAAAAAAGGTAAATTTGCAGGCCGTAAGAGAGTCAATAATGGTATTTAAATCTTCTGCAATCTTTATGATGCGGGCTTTGCCGCTGAAGCTAAACCGGTCTGTGGCCACAGGTTTTCTGAATATTTCGTGGCTGATGGGATAGGCCCGAAGATGACAGCCGCCACGGGTGGACAGGGCATACCCAAGGGCCATGCCGTAAGCTCCCCGTGGATCATAGGCCGGAAGCGCCATTCCCTTGACCGCCATGGCTGCTTCCGGCTTTCCCATTTTCCGTGCATAGCCAGCCGCACCCAGACCAAGATCCACACCTTCTCCCCTTTGCAGGGCAGTATCCGTCAACAGGGATAAAACCTTTTCTTCTGTGTACGCGATCCCTGTAATTTCCCGCCTGCAGGCAAGAGTTGAGGCAGCGGAAATCGTGTCCATGCCGTAATGATTACAGAGTTCATTGGCCTTGACGACAAGGTCCGTGTCCATACACCCGATCAGGGCGGTAAAATGGGACATGGTTTCAAATTCCGGCAGGCTGACGGCTTGGCCGTTTTTTTGCCCGATTTTTTTACAAAGGATATGACAGCCAAGGCACCCGTGCTTTCTTGGAGCATATTTTTCTGCATAACCGGCTGCATTTAATTTAGACGCATGCTCAAACCGGGTTCTACGAAAATTATCCGTGGGCATCATCCTCCGGTTATCCATGAGATCAAAGACGGCTCCTGTGCCAAGACAGGTAAATCCGAATTTGCCCATGAGGGCAGGAGAGGCAGCCGTCAATCTTAAAATATCCTCCCTTGCCTGTTTTAATTTATCCGGGTTTTTGATTTTGCAGCGACCCGTGCCGTCCACCAGCAGGTATTTAATGTTTTTTTTGGCAAGGCAGAGGCCAAGGCCGCTGCGCCCCGCGATGAAATGGCGGTCAACGGTGATGGATGCATATTTCACCCCGTTTTCGGCCGCAGGCCCGATCAAAGCAAGAGAGCCATGCTGAGGAGCGAGACGGTGGTGAACCGTTTCCGTGTCAAGTCCCCATAAATCATCAGCAACACGCAAGGAAACAGTGGAATCCATGATTTCAATGCCGACAGGATGAGAACACCGGCCTTTGATGACAATTCCGTCCCACCCGGCTTGTTTCATCCGCGTAGCCAGCTTTCCGCCCACGGATGAGTCACCCACAAGACCTGTGAGAGGTGATTTTGAAACAATATGGGTCCGCCCGGATGTGGGGGAGATAGTTCCGGAAAGGGGACCTGAGAAGATTGAGAACACCATGTCGGGGTGATCCCAGGGAAGTTCGGCCACAGGTCTCAGATATCTGCCGCCCATGCCTTTGCCGCCGATATAACGCATATATATATCAATATCCGGGGTCTCAACTTCAATTTCTTTCTTTGTCAGATCGATATGAAGAATGTTTCCAGTCCAGCCGAATAGCATGTTTAAAACCCTTTTTAAATTTTTTTATTCAATATCACAGGATGAGCTTAAATGATAGAATGGGCAAGAAAGTTTTTTGCTATACAAAAGAGCTTTTTTGTTTTAGAAATGGAGGGATTTTCATTGACGGACAAGTCATTTCAAAAAGAATATATCAGGTTATCTAACGAGGAGCCATCCATGACCATCAAAAAAGTCGGCATATTAACCGGGGGCGGGGATTGTTCAGGTCTGAATGCAGTTATCCGGGCGGTTACGCGGGCAGCGGCCATCCAGTACGGCGCCAAGATTATCGGCATCGAAGGCGGGTTTGAAGGCCTTATTTCAGGACAGACCCGGGAACTCACGGTTAAATCAACCAAGGATATCCTGACCCTTGGCGGCACTATTCTTGGAACCACAAATAAGGGTAACCCCTTTGAATATCGGGAGCGCCTGGATGACGGCAGCATCAAAACCACGGACTATTCAGACAAGGCCGTTAAAACCTTTAACGAGCTGAAACTGGATTGTCTTTTTGTTGTCGGGGGGGAAGGGACCCTTGAAATCGGATATAAATTTTTTAAAAAAGGCATTCCCATCATCGGTATTCCCAAAACCATTGATAATGATCTCGAAAAGACAGATTATACCTTCGGGTTCCAGACCGCTGTTCAGGTGGCCTGTGACGCCCTTGACAGACTCCAGACCACGGGCCGCAGCCATCACCGGGTCATGATCCTGGAAGTCATGGGCAGAAATGCAGGCTGGATTGCCCTTGAAGCTGGAATAGCCGGTGGTGCCCATATCATCCTGATCCCTGAGATAGAATATGATATTGAAAATGTGATCAGGAAAATTGTGTTTCGCAAAAAAGGCGGCAGCCCATACAGTATCATCATGATTGCTGAAGGTGCCAAGGAAAAGGGGGGAAGCACGGTCAAGGCAGAGGAAGCCAAAGGCAGGCTCCAGGGGGTTGAAAAGCTGGGCGGGGTAGGCTTCTATCTTGCCAAACAGATCGAAAAGCAGATTGACCTTGAAGTCCGGACAACGGTTCTTGGCCATATCCAGCGGGGAGGATCACCCAATTCCTTTGACCGGGTTCTCGGTACCCGCCTCGGCAGTTTTGCCGTGGATGCAGCGGCACTATCGAAATTTGGAACCATGGTGGCCCTTAAAACCCCGGATGTGGTTCTTGTGGATTTGAAAGACCTTGCCGGGAAAATCAGGACCGTTTCTCTTGATTCTCAACTGATCCGATGTGCAGAATCCATCGGTATCAACATGGGAAGAGAAGCCATGTAACATCAGGATCAGTTCCAGTTTGTTTTAGAATATTCCCCATAGAGTCATACTCATATTTCGTGTTATATTACAAAAAAAATATTTATTAAAAAAATAATGAAATAAATATTGACATGAAATATTTTGTACCTAAATTCTGTCCAGGAAATGAAAAAGGCCTGAACATCAATCAGGCTAAAACCCAACAGAAAGGAGGAACCCATATGCTTACAAGATTAAGTGACATTAACAGATTGTTTAACGCCATGGATTTTTTCAGGAACAGACTGGACAGTTTATACAGTGATGTTGACTGGACGTATACGCCGGGTCTGAATTGGGCAGTGGAAGACAGATTCCCAAAAACCAATCTTTATGAAGATGGTGAACTTTTTGAAATAAGGGCGGAAGTTCCGGGCCTTGGAAAAGAGGATCTCACTGTCAGAATCCAGGGAAATTACCTTGAAATCAGCGGAACAAGAAAATCCAATACTCCGGAAAAATATTCAATCCACAGGACTGAAAGGGATATTACATCATTTACCAGGAGTTTTACACTTCCTGCAGACGTGGATTCAGAAAAAGTAAAAGCAACACTGGAAAATGGGATTCTCATTATGACGCTCCCAAAATCCGAAGCAGTAAAACCAAGACAGATTAGCATTGCTTAATAAAGCTTAACCCTGAATAAAATACGAGGAGGTATAACATGAGTAATAGAACCGATGTCATGAAGACAGGCGAAAAAAATATTGAGAAAACAAGAAAGCTTGATACTGTTCAGCCGGATGTGGATATCTACGAAAATGAAGAGGAAATCCTTGTTTATACCGATATGCCTGGAGTGCTAAAAGAGAATCTGAAAGTCAATATTGATAACGGAACCCTTTCACTCTCGGGTATCCGTCAACTGGAATCCCGGGGTGCGGCAAGATGGCAGGAATTTGGAAGTGTTGAATTCAGAAGAAATTTTTCCGTCCCCCAGACCATTAATGTGGAAAAAGTCTATGCCGAACTTAGAGACGGCGTCCTGCGACTCCATCTTCCCAAGTCTGAAGCTGCAAAGCCAAGAATGATAGAAATAAATGCAGCATAATGCCTTGGGATACTGCCGGTAGAAAGCGTATCATCAACAGATCAAACAAGTGGGAGCCAATCTTTAAAGGTTGGCTCCTTAAATATTTTCAGCGGCTCTTTTCAAAATCTTTTAAATCTTTAAAAATTATGTCATAGTGCGGTTTAAAATCAAACAGGAGAACCGTACCCCATGAATCTTTTTGCCATATTATCCAATATCGGGCTTCCGGATATTCTGGATGTCCTGCTCATTTCCATTGTCTCCTATCATTTATTTATCTGGTTCTGGGGCACCAAAGCGTTCAAGGCACTGATCGGGATTGTCGTTTTAAGCGGAGTTTTTATCCTGGCCAAATCCTGGGGGCTTTTTCTGACCACCTGGGTGTTCCAGATCCTGTGGCAGGTGTTTGTCATTCTTCTGATTATTCTCTTTCAAAAGGAAATCCGTCAGATGCTGGAGCGGTTCAATCCGCTGAAAACCATGGGCATGAAGCAGGATAAGGTCTCAAACGACTGGGTACCTGAATTTTCAAGCTGGGCATTTGATTCAGCCAAAAAGAGGATCGGTGCTGTTGTCATTTTCGAAGGGACTGATCCCGTTTCCGATCTTGTCACCAGGGGAATTCCCATGGAGTGTGAACCACAGCCTGAGATACTGAATTCGATATTTATTAAACACTCTCCATTGCATGACGGTGCGATTCTGATTTCCACTGGGAAAATTTCAAAAGTGTCCTGTTATCTTCCGTTATCCACACGGGAGGATCTGCCCCAGGAATGGGGAACCCGGCACAGGGCAGCCCTGGGGCTCTCTGAGCAATGCAATGCGTGGATATTGGTGATATCTGAGGAAAGAGGGGAAGTGTCTTTGGCCCATGACAATGAGGTCAGAAAGATAAAAGATGAAAAAGAGCTTTCCTTTCTTCTTGAAACCGAGGTGTTCAATGAAAAAGAACCTGAACTGAAAATGCGACAGGTCGTCCTGTCCTGGTTTACCAGGCGATATAAGACAAAAGTCGCTGTTTTTGGTCTGGTGTTCATTCTATGGTTGGTCTTTGCCGGACAGCAGAATTTTGAAAAGAGAATCGAACTGCCGCTTGACTATCGAAATGTGCCGGAAGGGCTCATGATATCTTCGTCCACCATGCCTAATATATCCGTTACCTGCAGGGGACTCAGAAAAGATGTCAGCCTTTTGACCAAAGAGAATATGATGTCATTCCTGGATCTTTCTTCTGCAAAACGGGGGAAGTCATCTTACAATATCACAAAGGCAAATCTCACACTTCCCAATGACCGAATTGATATCGTCAATATCAGCCCGGGGAGGGTTGAAATAGTCATCGAAAAAACTTCAAAGTCTGAAATTAAAGACAAGCATTCTTCACCCTCATAGGTTTTTGCGTTTAAATTGTAATGGGCAGGCCGACTTTCAATTCTTTGTAAATGCCTTTGAACTCTTTCCTGAATCGGTCGAGGGTCCAATCACAACTGTCATGGGCTGAAATGGAGATCAATCCCAGGTTTTTGGATTTCAGGAAGGCAATGGATTCTTTGACTTCATCGCGAGTAATCTTTTGCCAGGGCAGTTTTCCTGTGCCAAGAAGTTTTTGTACCGGCAGGCCCATCATTTTCATCCTGGATTCTGTAACCGGATAGTGTAAGCCGCCAACAAAACCAAAGATCGGTTCATCAAAAACAGCCTCAGCCCTTTCAAAAATTTTTTCCACTCCCTGGTGCCCGCAACCGGCAATGAGAACCAGTCCTTTTCCGGTAACATTAACCACCAGGGCCTGCTCCCTGATCATGCCCATACCAAAAAGCGATCTTGATATGGGGCCTTCAGAGGCCACGCCCGGCATCAGGACTCGGGGTTTGTCAATTAATACGACCTTTGCCGACGGATGCGTCATGGGTGTCGAGGTGTAGAGCGTCATGCGGGATAGATCCGTGTCGTCTGTGGATAGTTTTACGGTTCTTGCTTTTTGAGAAGCAATTCCGCCCACGTGGTCCATATGCGGATGTGAGATAAATAAATGTTGAACTTCCTTTAAGTCAATGTTCAGGGTTTTCATGTTTCGAAGTAGTGGTGACGGATCTTGTTTTTTCATATTGGCGCCTGTATCCAAAAGGATGTTGTTCCGATCTGCCTGAATTAACCAGGAAACCCCGCATTCTCCAATCAGAGTTTCTTTGACGGCATACCAGTCAATTAAAGGAAGGATAGTCAGGCTTTCTATGCTGCCAAAATTTGAGAGTTTTTCCGGAACATGGGCTGACCATTCTTGATCGGCTTGTTTCTTGTTCAGAGAATATCTTAGGCATAATATGCCAAATCCCATGAATATGAAAATCAATACTGTTCCTGAAATGATTAAAGAAATGGCCATTGATGCGCTCCTTTTTTATAAAATTGACACCAATAAAGCCCGGCCCCCTTTTTTTGTGGGGCTCCCAAGGATTTTAAACCCGGCGGTTTCAACATCGCGGGTAATCTGTTGAAATTGCATTTTACTCACATGAAAAGAAGGTTCAACAAGAAGAAATCGACCTTTTTCTTTCAGGAGGGTTTTGACTTCTGTCAAAAATTTTAAATGATCCGGGGTTTCATGGACCATATAATAGGCCAATATAAAATCAGCCTTGACATCTTCATTCAGACCGATTTTATCCTGGGGGCAATTGTGAAATATGATCCGGTCTTCAAGAGAAAGCATTTTTGCTTTTTTTTGTGTTTTCTCAAGCATCTCTTTTTGAAGATCCACGGCAAATAATTTGCCGGATCTGCCGACCATTTTTGCCATATCGATGGAAAAATATCCAGGGCCGCATCCAAGATCAATAACAAGATCTCCTTCTTGAATGTATTCGCCGACAATTTTCTTTGGGTTCTGAAGGATTCTTCTGAAAAAATTATCCAGGAAAAATGAATGAGTGTGACCGCATATGTCGCCATTATATTCCTTGTTGTACATGATGGTATTCTCCTTATGTGTTTATTTGCTATACGCTTAAATTAAAAAAAATCAGATATCGGAACGAACTCTTCGTTCCAGAAAATCCTCTATTTTCTCCATGAACCGGATCACAACGTCAATATCTTTTTTATCCATATCATCCAGATATTTTGCAAAGCCGCCGTCCATTGTTTCATGCCAGTGCTTATGCGAATAATAGGCTGTATATCCTTTGGATGTCAGCGTGACAATAGATCGAGACAGGTTTTCAGGGTCAGTTTTTTTTTCTGAAAAGCCTTTGGCTTCAAGTTTTTTTAAATTTTGAGATACGGCGCCTTTGGTTATTCCAAGAAGGTTGCCGATATCTGTGACACTCAGGTTTTCATTGTCTCCGATGATTTCAATCAGGTGAATTTCAGAATGGGAAAGCAGGTCGCCGGTGCCAAAGTTTCTGGGTGCTTTGTCAAGTTCACGGGTCAACCGCATGATGGATTGAAATTTTCCGTGTATGGCGAGTAATTCTTTTTTCATGACAATAGTGTATTGCTAATATACACTATTGTCAATCTTTTTTTATTTCGGGGGGGGGTATTTCTCTTACAGAATGACATTTAAACACGCCTCATCCAGCTTGAAAGTTTTCAGCAGCACCCTTCGCCTCCGCCGCAGGAAGCTTTTTCTTTGCCCTTTATCCAGACCTGGATAATATAGGCGGCTCACCCCACCCCGGGGTTGACGGATATGGCCCCTGAAGGGCAGTTGTTTACACAGGCACCGCATTCCATACAGGCATTAAAATCAGCAATATGGGCTTTGTTTCCCCGCATTTCAAAAACAGCCTGGGGGCAGACTTCGGTGCACAGACGACACCCGATACATTTTTCCGGGTCGAGCACCAAGGTGGATACATCATCAAGGTATCTTAATTCTTTCATGGTTTAATCCTTTATGGTTTCAAATTAAAATGCGGAATATATCCAGAGCCCGAAAGAGATAACAAGGCTTGCCAACTGGACTGGGATATACTGTTTCATTTCCTTTTCAACCCCTGAAGGGGATGTGAAAGGAGTGGCTCCGGTAAAATTCATGGCAAGATAAGAACTGATGGACACACTGAATAGGAAGAGAGCAATAAATCCTGAAATTCCCTGTATGGCAGATGCCGATAGTAAAAGAAAGAGAAGGGCAAATATACTTCCGGATATAATTCCTTTCAGGGCAAAGTGCCGGAATGGGATATAAGGTAGAAGAACAGGGGTGACAAAGGCGCCGGAAATAATGCCGGTTAAGAGAGCAAAAAAAGCTGGCAGCCCTCTTTCCAGAGCACCTGAAAAAGAAAAAAACCCCGGACCGAAACCGGAAATGATGAACAGCACAAGGGCAATCATCAATGCAGGTTTCAGTACCATTTGTATTTCCACAGGGGTCAGGATAAAGCGCTCATACATGGAGAAAGTGATCAACCTCATGGTTTTATCCGCAGTATTGTTGTTTTTTAAAAAGGCAGGGATATCCTTTGCCCGGACAGGTCCGTAAACTACCTTGAACCCGGACTGTTTTTTTACATCCCTGGCGGATACGCCTGTCGCACCGAGCTGGGGAACAATAACCCGTTTATGATCCACGACCTTTTCAAGAGATGATTTTTTTATCCTCTTTACCAGTTCATGGGTTGAAAATGTGCCTTTTCCTGCCGCACACCAGACATTGATTCCCTTTGTATCCAGTACCAGTATCCAGGCATTGATGCTGGAAAGTTCTTTTCTTACGTGATCAAAGGTCAGTTTGAAATTGGCAGTCACGAGAACCTCGGAATTTTTATCAGGACTGCCGATGCCGTAAAGTCCGGGAGCTATGGTATAAGAATATCGCCCGATACCGCATCTGACAAAAAACGTGGCAAACAGATCCTCTACTTGAAGTTTTGGTTTGATGATGGGAACAGGACCTGCATCAGTATCGATAAATTTATCCACAAAGGAAAAAAGCCTGTATCCCGGTTTTTCATACCCGGCCATGGGGCTTTCCGCTTCGGTCGCCGAACAGGACGGCATCTCATCCATGGAACTCATAATGGAAACGCCGGAGGTTGATATTTTTTGTTTGTTTTGAGAAGCGGCGACTTCGCTACATCCGCATCCTGCTGTTTTGCTCATTTCCTCCATCAGACGCTCCTTAGCCCCTTGTTTGTAGCCCCATTCATTGTTTGATGTTTCACACGCCTCTCATTATAAAAGGTGGGCGAATAAGCCTAATCCGATTATCAGGAGAGCACTCGTGAAAAAGTCTTTTATAAATCAGTTTTCCGAAAATATCAAATTTCATTACACCTGTTTTTTCCGGGTCATCATCTGCGGATATATTCTGAAATTATTTTCATCTGCCTGTGTGGTGTGATTGACAGGTTTCCTTTTTTTATGCACAATGCCAGCATGTATTTAAAATATACCAGCAGATTCCACATCCATTTTCTAAACCGCTTCAGCGGCCTCTGAATGCCATCCTTCCGGGAAGGGCGTCCCCCCTTTTCCGGCAAAGGCAATCACCCAAACCATTAACTTATTTATTATTGAGGCAATATGATAAAACTTATTGTTCTTGGCGGCGGCCTTGTGGGCGGCCCCATGGCCCTTGATCTTTCCGAAGACAAGGATATGAAAATTACTGTTGCAGATGTCAGCGAAAAAACATTGACAAAGTTTAAAGACCATCCCGGGATTGAAACCATTGAGCAGGATCTGTCCGACCGGAAAAAATTAAATGCCCTGGTTTCCGGCTTTGATATGGTCATCAGTGCCGTTCCCGGTTTCATGGGCTATAAAACCCTTGAAACCATTATTGACGCAGGCAAAAATGTGGTGGACATCGCTTTTTGCCCGGAAGATACACTGACCCTGGATGCTCTTGCAAAGAAGAAAAACGTGACCGCTTTTGTGGACTGCGGTGTTGCACCGGGCATGAGCAATATGCTCACAGGTTTTGGCCAGCATCTTCTGGATAAAGCAGAAACCGCGGTCATCTATGTGGGTGGTCTTCCAGAAATCCGGACCCAGCCCTGGGAGTACAAGGCGGTCTTTTCCCCCATTGATGTGATTGAAGAATATATTCGGCCTGCCTTTTATGTTGAAAACAGCCGGGTTGTTGAAAGACCGGCTTTAAGCGAACCCGAATTCATTGATTTTCCCGAGGTCGGCACCCTTGAAGTGTTTAATACCGACGGGCTCCGGTCTCTTATCAAAACTCTTGATATCCCCAATATGAAGGAAAAAACCATGCGGTATCCGGGCCATATTGAAAAAGTAAAGTTGCTGAGAGACGCAGGATTTTTCAATGAAGCGCCAGTCTCGATAAAGGGCCGGATGGTCCGGCCCATAGATGTGACGGCAAAACTTCTCTTTCCCCAATGGGAACTTAAACCTGGGGAAAAGGATATCACTATCATGCGCGTCTCCGTGGCCGGTGAAAAAGAAGGTGAAAAAACAACCTATACCTGGGATCTGTTTGACCGGTATGATCCGGCAACCCAAATCCATTCCATGGCCAGATGCACCGGGTATACGGCCACAGCTGCGCTTAGACTTTTAAAAAAGGGGCTTTTTACTCAAAAAGGTATTATTGTGCCGGAATATATCGGGCAGAACAAGACTTGTGTCGAATTTATTCTGGACACCCTGAAAAAGAAAAATATCATCTACAGGCAAACCGTCACCCATCCATAAACCAAAGCGGCACACAGATTTAACCTTCTGTGTGCCGCTTTTATGGTCTTTTATTATTTTCTATTGTTCAGGAATGGTTATTTACGTTCTACGATCAATGCAAGACCCTGCCCGCCGCCGATGCAAAGGGTGACAAGGCCGTATCTTAAATTTCTGGCCTGTAATTCGTAGACAAGCTTTGTCACCAGTGCGCCGCCGGAGGCAGATACCGGGTGGCCAAGGGCGATGGCGCCGCCGTTGACATTGACTTTTTCAATGTCCATATTCAGCTCCCGCATGCAGGCAAGCGCCTGGGAGGCAAAGGCTTCGTTGAGCTCGATAAGATCAATATCCGCCATGGTCAGACCTGCTTTTTCAAGGGCCATACGGGTGGCAGGAATGGGGCCGATCCCCATCAAGGCAGGATCAACACCGACAGAGGCATAGGAAACAATGGTGGCCATGGGTTTAATCCCGAGCGCATCTGCTTTTTCCTTTGACATCATCATGATGGCGCATGCACCGTCGTTCATGCCGGAAGCATTGCCTGCCGTGACCGAACCACCGGTCTTGACAAAGGCAGGTTTCAGTTTCTGAAGGCTTTCCATGGTGGTTCCGAATCTGGGGTGCTCATCCGTATCAAAGATAACGGCCCCTTTTTTAGAAGGAATTTCAACCGGAACGATCTGCTCCTTGAATTTTCCTTCCTTGATGGCTTTTTCAGCCAGTTGCTGGCTTCTGAACGCAAAGGCATCCTGGTCTTCCCTGGATACATTGTATTTTACCGCAACATTTTCTGCTGTTTCACCCATGGTGTTTCCGCTTAAGGGATCAAAGAGAATCAACTGGTCCTGAAGCTGACCATGACCCAGGCGGTATCCCCACCGGGCCTGTTTCAGCATAAAGGTGGCATTGCTCATGCTTTCCATGCCACCGGCAATAATGATGTCGGCATCTCCGGATTTGATGACTTGAGTAGCCAGGGTAACAGCCTTGACGCTGCCAGCACAGGCTTTGCTGATGGTAAACTGGGGCTTTTCAATGGGAATCCCTGCCTTAACCGCTACAACACGGGCGGAGTTGATGGGGAGATCCCCTGTTCTGTAACCGGATGCATAAATGACCTCATCCACCTGATCGCCGGTAATCCCGGCTCTTTTAATCACTTCTTTGATGGGAATGGGACCAAAATCAATATCCGTTAATGGCTGAAGTGTTCCTCCAAATTTACCGATAGCCGTTCTGCAGGCTGCAACGATGACAACTTCTCTCATTTTTCCTCCTGAAAATATATAATTTTAAACTATTAGTCCAAATTTAGCTTCAATATAGCTGTAATATAATTGGTCGAGCCTGTCAATCAAAAACATTATTGCCCATTTCTTTGTCACACATCTATGTTTTGACTTTGACAAGCCCTAATTAAAGCTCAGGCCATTGAAATTTTATGCCATCTCTTGACAAAAAACAGTTTCGAGCCTAATGGAGTATGATGGAAAAGAAAACCAGCAAAGGGTTTGAGAGAATAATCAATGCCTTTAAGTTCACCTTAAAGGGAGTCCAGTCTGCGTGGTCCAATGAAGAGGCTTTCCGTCAGGAAGCCCTTGTTTTGATCCTTGTCATACCGGCAGGTCTTTTTATTCCCGAAACCTTTCTTCAAAAAGGATTGTTTATCTGTGCCTGGCTTCTGGTTCTTGTGATTGAACTTTTGAATTCAGCTATTGAATCGGTTGTAGATCGGATCGGGTATGGGAAACACCCTTTGTCCGGCCAAGCAAAGGATATGGGATCAGCCGCCGTATTTATCGGCATCTGTCTGGCCGTCATCATATGGGTCTCCATTATCTGTGAACGCTTTATTATCTAAATCCAAGACAGTTGGTCAATTTATAAAAAGAGCCGTGATCAACCGTTATGTGATCTTTACCGGGTTTTTTTTCGCTTTTACCTGGACCATGAGCTTTATCGGCGGAATGCCGCCGCTCCGACTTTTCTGCCGGTGGGAAATTGCCCTGCTTCTGTGTCTGTATTCTTATTTCAACTGGATTACGCGTCCTTCCAGGTGGCAGGCGTTTGTCACCGCCCTTCCGCTTGTCCTTGTATACGGTATTTTTGAAGCCAATTTCATGTCGCTTGGAAGGCTTTTGCGCATCATCGAGATCAAAGAATTTCCCGAACTCCTGAATGTGCTGCCGGTCTGGGTAATCGTGTCGATTGTCATAGGATTTGGTCTTCCTCTGATATCATTTGTAAGGCTGTTACGGTTTGACCGGATTCCTCGGATGATGGTCGGGGTGGTGTCTTTTTTGTTTCTTATATTCATGTTGGAATTTTCGCCGGATCATTTTCTTTCTGCATTTATAAAGTATCAGCGGGAGGTTACGGACTGGTCCGATATCCAGAGCGCTGAAGACAATGGCCGTCTGTGGATGATGCTCTATCATGAAGCCAAAAGAAATTCCAATCTGATAAAAATCACCAAATATAAGGATCACCCGGCTTTTATGAAAGAGATGGACGATATTGTTTTACGTCTTCAGTCCCTTGAAACAAAAAAGAATGTTCATCTTGTGGTGCTTGAAAGTTTTGTCGACCCGGAGCTGTTTGACGGCCTGACCTATTCCATGAAGCCGGTTCATCCGGATTTTGAAAAAATATTCAACAAAAAAGGGTCTTTATCTCTTTCCCCGGTTTTTGGTGGCGGTACAGCCCAGGCTGAATTTGAATTGCTTTGCGGTGTGCCTGCATATAAAAAAATGTCAGGGGTGGAGTTTGATGTGTTTACCGGAAAACAAACCTATGGACTGCCCGCCCTGCTTGCAAAAGGTGGCTATCACACCATGGCCACCAATGCCTATAAACCTGATTTTTTCAATTCCATCAATGCCTACAACGGCCTGGGATTTCAAAACAGCTATTATCCGAGGGAATATGCAAAAGGCCGTGAAACCTATCTTTCAACCGGTGATGTCACGGGTGAAAAATATATGTTTGACGGTGAACTCCTGAAACAGAACCTGGCCTTTATTAAAGACTGGAAAACCGCAAATCCCGGGGTCCCGCTTTTCAATTATGTCATCAGTATCTATGGGCATTTTCCCCATCTGATGAACCAGGAAAAACGGCCCACCCTGATCGATGTCAAGGGCGCCATCAAGGACGGACACCTGGAAAACTGCATCAACCAGTATTATTACCGGACAAAGGCTCTGGCCCAATTTATCAATGAAATCACCGTCACTGATCCTGAAAGCCTTGTCATTTTCATCAGCGATCATCTTCCCTGGGTATACGGACCTGAGACCTATAAAACCCTGGGGTATCTCTCTGGCAGGGACAAGTTTGAACTGATCAACCGGGTTTTCTTTTTTGAGGCAGGGCGTGCAGTTCAATATGATATGATCCACCATTATGACATCCCGGATCTAATCCTGGATTTTATCACCGGGGGAAGCCATTGCGCAAATCATGCCTGCAATTTCAAGGCGGCTGTGACTCCGGCAGCGCCAAGAAACTATGAAGAAATGTATATGACCATCATGGCCAATGCCATGAAATAAGAGAAAGGGAAAACCTATGAACGCTGCAATCACTATCATTCTGTCGGTTTGGGCACTGCTTATCCCTTTTTCCGGGAATGAGACCTGGGCGGCCGGGAGCGGCGGGGTATCGCCAACCGGGATATCCGCAGACACTCCTCCCCCCAGACGGTATGTGGTCAATGGATCAAAGATTATCGATGTTAAAAGACAATCGCCTTTGTTTTTTAAGGGGATCGGGTATTCCCCCTATCTGTCCAATGAAACCCCCCTGAAGGGTGAGCCTCCCGGAAACGACGACCGTTACAAAGAGCATTTCGCTTTGATGAAAGACATGGGTGTGAATTATCTCCATGTTTTTCCCATGAAAATGCCGCCTAATTTTTTTACTGAACTGGACAAAACCGATATGCTTTACGGGCAGGATATCTGGATATGGGCATATGAGGAGGATTTTCTTTATGAGCCCTTTCTTGCCAAAACCATGGAAGATATCAAGGCAGCCATTGATCATGTTTACAAGGTGGGCCGGCCGGACCGGCTGGTCCTGTTTTCCATTGGTGATGAATTTCAACCGGATTCCGTTGTCCGGACCGATTCCCGCCATCCCGAAGTCCGCAGTTTTAAAGGCAAACATCTGAGTGTCAGCAACCGGACTCCCACTGAAATAGCCATTGCCCGTTTGATCGACGGGGCCATGGACTATGAACTGACACGCTACGGGCAAAGACATCTATATTGTCATACCAGCTATACCCATATCGGCCCCATCGGAGACCGGCCGGATATTGAAGTGCCCAAAGAAAATATGATTAATCCCGATTTAGGAGATCTGGTCTGTCTTAATGTCTATCCCTATGCCAGGGGAGTGCGCACTTCTCCGCCCGGCTCAGTCACGGGTACGAGCTATCAGGGCTATCTGGAAGACTTGACAGCCCAAACAGACAAGCCTGTATTCATCACCCAGGTCGGGCTTTCCACCTCCCCCTTTGAGCCGAAATCATGGGTGCCGGGGTTTGGCGGGCACAAGATCGAAGATGTGCCAAAGGCTTTTGAGGCCATCTGGAAGGATATTCGAACAGCAA
>JAIFMF010000066.1 GCA_020048635.1 Desulfobacula sp.
CACTTCAGAAATTTAGGGGGAAAAGCTGTTTTATTGAAATCTTTATCCGGAAATTCGGGTACTATAGCCATCAGAAGCCGCATGAAGGATGTTTCCAAAGCAGGCGGAATGATTATTCAGGATTTTGATTTTGAAGTATTGAAAAATAATGATATGGTCTATAAAGGAAGCACCACTTTCGGTTTTTTTGCAAAAAAAGCGCTTTCAACTCAAATCGGTATCAGACACTGTGAATTCAACAGCATTGAGCTGCCGGGGAAAAACCTCAAACAAATATATTATGAATTCCAAAATGACGCCCCCATAACACCTGATGACCCGAATGATGATAAAAATTCCGGCATGCCCTCAAAAGCGCTCAGAATGATAGATAAAATTGAAGTATTGGATTTCAATGCCGGTCTTTATGAAAAAGGCTATATCAGAGCCTCTAAAATCGTTGACCCATTGGAATGGTTCTTCACTGCACATTTCTATCAGGACCCTGTCTGTCCCGGCTCTCTTGGAATCGAATCCTTCCTCCAGATGATCCGGTTTTTCCTTGTGGAAAAATTTAATATCAATCCCGATGAATTTGAACCCGGCATAATAAAAGAGCAACCCCATGAATGGATTTATCGGGGACAGATTATTCCGGAAAACAAGGAGATTCAGATTCACGCTCATATCAGAAACGCATCCCTTGCTGATGAAGATTACACTGTCGTTGCAGATGGAGCACTCAGTGTGGATGGAATCTGCATTTATGAAATGAAGAATTTTGGCATTGTTTTCACAAAAACTTCCAACCGGGAAAAAACCATACGTTTACAGAAAATTTCTGAATATAAATAAACTCCAGAGAATGATACCAAGACATAAACTTCAGGAAAATATGATGATGAAAAAAAATGAGCGTATGGCCCATTTCAGTATTTCAGGAGAAGAAGGCTTTTCTTTCCTTGAACTGATGGTGGTGGTGGTGATCCTCGGCATCCTTGCGACCTATATCGCACCAAGGTTCATGGGCAGGACCGACGATGCAAAAGCTGTCAAGGCTAAAGTGGATATTCTTTCCATTGAAACAGCGCTGAAACTGTACAAGCTTGACAACGGGCATTATCCTACAACTGAGCAGGGCATTGCCGCACTGGTGGAAAAGCCCTCCACAGAGCCGGTTCCCCTGAACTGGAAAGAAAAAGGATACCTGGAAAAAGCCAGGGTTCCAAAGGACCCCTGGGGTAAAGATTATTTATATCTTTCACCAGGAATTCATGATGACTATGATCTGATTTCCTATGGTGCGGATGGAGTCCCGGGCGGTGAGGGCAAAAATAAAGATGTCAACAGCTGGGACCTTGATTAGATCAAGCAACACATCCGGTTTTACCCTGATGGAACTGACGGTTGTCATCGTTATTATCTCCATCCTGTTGTTGTTTTCATTCCCCGTACTCATGGATATCAAACTCTTTTCCGATCCAGGCGGCCAGACAGGGGATATGGTCCGTCTGATCAATGATCTTAAAAAGCGGGCCGTTGAAAAGAATCTTGATTTTCTGATGCATCTCGACACCAGCTCAGGTCTGGTCTGGGTCACCGATGAAACCATGAACAATGAACAAAAGAGGACGGCAAAGCAGAACAGCACAAGGCTTTCCAACAGCATCACAGTTCTGGATGTTGAAACCCCGGGGGTGATGGCAGCTTCTTCCCGCGAATATGAAATCTCCTTTAAAAAAAGTGGCTATTCTGATTTTGCCCTGATTCATATCCTTGAAAATAAAAAAAACCTGACACTGAAAATAGAACCTTTCCTGCCCCAGGTTCAACTCCTTGACAAGCATATCCACTTTGAAAACTGCATATAGACATATAAAGTGGTCTTCCGGCAACAGCGGGTTCACCCTTCTCGAAGTCATGATCAGTGTTTCTATTATTGCCATCATTTTCGTTTCCCTTTTCAGGATGCAGTCCGGCAGCATCTCCCTTGCTGAAACCGGCCGGTTCAACACCCTTGCCCCAATGCTGGCCGGGCAGGTGTTGATAAAAATTGAAAAAGACATCCGCACCTGGTCAGAGGTTGAAGGAAATTTTGGTGAAAATTATCCGGAATTCAGATGGACCTGTGAAATTGTGGATTTCCCGCTCCATGAGCTGAATTTTATCAGTAAGGAGAGCAACCATCAGCTTAAGAAAATCACCATCGGCATCATTGGTTCGTCCGGGCGATCATCATTAAAAACCGAGACCTGGAGGGTTGTCTTTGACTCAACCGAAAAACCATAACAACAAAGGCTTCACCCTTGTTGAGATCCTCATCGCCATCCTGATCTTCTCTCTTATCATGACCGTGCTCTTTTCATCTTTCAAGGCCTTTGTCCTTTCAAGTGAAGCGATAAAAGAAAGTGTAACCCGGAATGAAGCCATTCGAACTGTTTTCAATAGAATCCGCCTGGATCTTGAAGCCATATATATTCAGCAACCGCCCCGGTATAAAAAACCGAAATTCAATTCCGAACCCTGCCCATACCGGTTTGTCGGAAAAGAAGATACTTTTTTCTTTGCCTCTTTTGCCCATGCAGGTATCCGTAAAGGCGAAAAAAAAGCGGTTTCCAGGATCTCTTATTATATAAAGGAAAATACCGACCAAACCTTTGACCTCTACCGTTCCGATATCCTGCCGCCTTTTCCTGAAGACAAGACATCCTCATGCACAGACCCATTGATTTGCCGGGAAATTACTGGATTTGAAGCCAGCTTTATTGATGGTAAAGGGGAGCAGCACAAATACTGGGATTCGGAGACTGAAGAATTCAACTATTCATTTCCGTCCCGCATTGATCTGAAAATCACCTTTGGCTCCAGGGAAAAAAAAGAAGTCGTTGAGGCTTCCATAAAGCTTCCCGCCGAAAGGAGGCTGTCTGAATAGATTAATAGAAAATGAAAAGGGTATGGCCCTTGTTGTTACATTAGCTGTTGTGGGGGTTCTATTGGCAGCCGGACTCTGGCTCGCAAAATTCACAGGGGATGCCGCCATGGTCACCCTGGTTGAAAAAGACCGGTTCCAGGCAGAACAGCTCGCCATATCCGGAATTGAAATCACAAAGCTCATTCTGGTTGAAGATGCGGCAAAAAATACCACGGACTCAGTTCAGGACGCATGGGCAGACCCGGAACAACTATCGCGGGCCGTCGCTGCTCTGGGGCTTGAAAAAGGGTCCCTGACCATTAAAATCACAGATGAATTGTCAAAGATCCAAATGAATGCACTCATCCGGCAATTTCCCGGCAACGAGGTAAACCCTTACCAGGCCAAACTATGGGAGCGCTTCTTCAGCAATGACGATAAAAAGGATAAACAAAAGGATGGCGCAGATCCGGAAGAAAGGATCAATGCTGTAAAAGACTGGCTTGATTCAGGAGATGATGATGCCATAACCGGTCTGTCCGGAGCTGAAACAGATTATTATAAAGGGCTTCATCCTCCCTATGCCTGTGCCAATGGACCGTTCAACCATGTTGAGGAACTTTTAAGCGTAAAGGGATTTGACGAAGAACTGCTGAAAAAAAAACTTCCTCCCCCAACGGAGGAAGCGTTGGAAGAGAAGAAGCTGGAGGATATATTTACCGTATATGGTCTTGAAAACACTCCCGGTCCTGAAGGGAGCTGGAGCTACTCGGGTCTGATCAATATCAACACCGCCGGAATCGAAGTCCTCGCGGCTCTTCTTCCGGAAGGAATGGAGATTCTGGCAATGGATCTTTTTTCTTTCAGGCAGGAAAAAAGCGAGAACAAAGCCGAATATATCAATGTTCTGGATCAGGGATGGTATAAAAAAGCGATTGCACTGCCGGCAAAGGAGCAGGAAAAAATAGACCGTATTGTCAGGTATTCAAGTGATATATTTAAAGTCGAAAGCCGGGCCCAAAAAAATTCTTCATCAATCGTCCTCCATGCTTTTCTGATAAGAGAAAAAAATGGGATATCTGGGAAATGGACCTGCCGAATTTTACAGATGGAAAGGAAATAGGTTGATTCAGTATGAATTTTACATTAATGGTATCAGAAGCATAACCATTCAACAACAGGAAAAGGATTGATGGCAGGGTTGTATCTTCTCATAAACCATGATCACTTTGGCATAAAAGCCATGATGATCGATGAGACCCATCCTGAAAGGACGGTCAAGAGCCGTTGTGAGGTCCTTTTCAAAGACCTGCCGGAGCCTCCTGAAATCTCCGACCCCGCGGAAGCCGCCCTTTTTCGTGCTAATCTCTTTAATACTGCAATGGACAGCGTGGCTGAAAAAATGGATCTCCAGTCCTGTTCAAAAGCCGTCATTCTTATTTCTCCTCTATCTGTTTATTTCAGGACAATCAGTCTTCCTTTTCGCTCTGAAAAAAAAATACAGCAGATATTGCCATTTGAGCTTGAACCACTTTTGCCCACAAGCAATGAAACCTGTATTTCCGATTTCCATCTTCTGGATCAACAGGCTGATCTGAGTATGATTCTCACGGCATCCATTGCCGAATCACGGATTGAAGCCTATTTTCAAAAGCTCGGCAGTTTCGGAATAAAACCAAAAATCATCTCTCCGGCCGGGTATGCCGGTGCGGTTGCGTTTTTACGAGAACACCCCCATATATCCGACTTTGCATTTCTTCATATCACGGATGAAAGAATCGCCCTGATCCTGGTACACAATAAAAAACCCTGGGCTGTAAGGACGCTTCCTGATTCTTTCCGGACTGCCGAGGCGCTTGCCGCTTGCCTTCACCAGACCATTACCGGTTTTTGCCAGAAAACAGGGGAGGATATCGCCTTTGACCTGATCGTTGGTTTTGATCAGAGTCTTTCGGGTATGGACGGTTTCCTGAATACCCTTCAACACTCCCTGGCGGAAAGGATGCGTCACGAAACGCTCAACCCGAATGCTCTAACGCATCAGAACCTTCAGACAATTGATATCAATGATTTGCTGATAACTGTGTCACCGGATGACACCGAAGACTGTCTGGTCAATTTCTGTAAAGGAAAATACCGCTCCACTTCTTTTCTGAAAACCCATTTTTATTCTATCGCCGCAAGTATTGTTCTTTTCTTCTGTATGATTGGATCAGGACTGTTCAGTGCAGGTCTTGACAATTCAAGGCTGTATAAAAAAATCAGTTTCATTGATGAAAAGGCCTTGTCAATTTTTATAAAAACCTTTCCTGATCAGAAACGGATTCAGGACCCCTATCTTCAAATGAAGGCAAATGTTAAAGAAATACTGAAAAAGACGGGTGCGGACAGTGATAAAAATCAAGCCGTCGGGAAAGAGGTGAAGGTCGTTGACGCCCTGACCGAACTTTCCACGAAAATAGCACCGGCCATTGACGTGGAAATCTCTTCTTTTTTATTGACCGCAGGACGCCTGGTTTTATCCGGCTCAACAGATAATTTCAACAATGTGGATAATATCAAAACCAGTTTGGAGTCATCTGATTTATTTAAAAAGGTCGACATCAGCAGTGCGGCCACAGATAAAAAAGGGGAAAGGGTAAATTTTAAATTTAATATCGACATATAAGAGCCATATGCGAAATTTTTCAAACCGGGAAAAATATGTTTTGATTTCAGGGGGTTTGTTTCTGGTCCTTTTTTTTGGCATCCGCCTCGGAATTCTGCCGATTTTTGAAAAAAGGGACAATTATGAACGAATACTGAAAGAAAAACAAATTGCCCTGGAAGAGATGATGACCCTTCAACAACAATTCCAGGCTGTTTCATCTGACTTTGATAGCCGGAAGAAAGTCCTTTCAAACAGAAAAGAAGGGTTTTCCTTGTTTTCCTTTCTGGATGCCGAAGCACAGAAAGGCGGATTAAAGGATAAAGTGGCGTACATGACTCCCTCCTCAAAAAAAATGGAAAAAAGCGCCTATTCAACAGACACGGTTAAATTCAAGCTTACGGAGGTGTATCTCAAAGAGCTTATGGATTTATTATACCATATTGAAACATCAGAAAACGGTGTCACCATTACCGCTCTTCTTTTAACAAAAACCGGGAAAAACAATGACAGGCTTGATGCCGTCATTGAAACAGAAACACTGATGCTGAAGGACAAAGGATAATATGGCCGGTAAACGGATTTTTCTTTATTTTCTCTTTTTTCTTGCTGCATTTGTTGTGTTTCTTTACATTCGATTTCCAGGGAAAGACACAGCAGCGTATTTTACCCGAATCCTGATGGAGCCGGATTCAAACTTGAGGGTTTCCATCGGCAATGTCAGACCCGCACTTCCATTTCATCTTGAATTTGAAAATACTGAATTTCATTTTGGACAGGATACGGTTATTAAACCTGACTCCTTTGCCGTCTTCCCGGGACTCCTGAGTCTTTTCAAGGCTGAAAAAAAGTTTGATATCCAATCAGGTCTGCATCAGGGAAAGGTGGAAGCCGGGCTCTATCTGAAAAGTATCAATCCCTTTGTATTTTCCAGCGCAAAAGTTTCTGTGTCTGATGTAAAAATTAATGCTTTTAACTATATCACAAACCTTGGAGACATAACCCTGAACGGTGAGATGTCCGGAGATATAAAATTCGATCTATCGGAAGAACAACAATTAAAAGGGGAAGGAATCGTATTGTTCCGTAAATTTTCTGCAGAAATGAAAAATTCTTTTTTTAATACCCTGAACATCCCGGTGGTTGATTTTTCCGACATCCAATTTGATCTCACCCATCAGGGAAATGTCGTAACCATAAAACAATGCACGGCGAAAGGCTCCATCATTAATGTCACACTCAAAGGGACGATTGAGGTTGTATCTCCTATAAAGGAAAGCCGTCTCAGTCTGTCCGGCTCGATTTTACCGGATTCTCCGTATCTTGCCAAATTTGCCCATACAACGGCCGTAAAAACAACGACCAAAGACATCACGAGAGATGGAATAAGGTTGAATATCACAGGGACTTTCAGAAACCCGGAAATAGGACTATGAAATATATATTTACCTTGATCAATCTCTTTCTGCTCGCAGCTTGTGCTTTCTTCTGTGCGGATATGGTTTACAAGACCGTACTGAAAGACTCCTCTTTTGTGCCTGAAATCAAGAGCCCATCTATCAAACCAACAAATACGATACAAAAGCAGACAAAAAAAGACCTCAACCGACAGGGCCATGAAATCATTGTTCAGCGAAATCTTTTCAAAGTTGAAACTGAAAAAAAAGAAGCTACTGATAAAGCTTCAGGGTCAAATGAACAGGAAAATATAGAACTGACAACCCTTTCTCTGACATTATGGGGAACGGTAACCGGCGGATCAGACCTATATGCCGTGATCGAAGATAAAAAATCCAGGATTCAGGCTCTGTATCAGGAAGGGGATTCGATTCAGGATGCAAGGGTTAAAAAAATTCTGAAAAGAGAAGTCATTCTTACCTTTCAGGGCAAAGACCAGGTCCTTGAAATGGAAACAGATTCTGACAACACCGAC
>JAIFMF010000029.1 GCA_020048635.1 Desulfobacula sp.
GGGTTGTGATTATATATATATTATACACTTTAATCTGGAAGAATGGCTATTGATGCTGGTTTTAGTTCATATAGTTGAATAAAAATATCAAAGCTAAAAAAGCGTCAAACACCAGATATGGTGTTCATCAAATTTTATGTGAGATGAGCACTATGAATGCAACTACCCAGTTTAGAATTTGGAATCATCCCGACCAAGTAGAGACAATATAATCGCCCTTACCTTCTGATTTTTTTTCATTCTGGGAAGACTTTTCAATATCTATAATTTCGCTTTTCAAGTATGGTTTGGATTGATAATGGGTAATCCCCATAATCTTGCGCATCAGTAGACCGATTCGTTTGATGCCATCTTCTATACCTTTGAGCGCTTTATAATTAGGGTTGCTGTTTTCCTTATCTATCAAGAGTATTTCACAATAGCTGGAGACTATCTGCAATGGCTGATTCAGTTCATGACAGGTGGCTCCAGCCATCTCCAATACACCTTGAAATTTTTCCTTTTCCAGCAGCAATTCTTCTGTCTTCTTCCGTTCAGTAATATCCTCTATGGCCAGGAGGATGATCTGATCTTTTCCCAACGCTCTTTTAATTTGACGGGCATTTAAAAGCATTGTGCAATTGCCAATGTCGGGAAAATGGTGCTCAACCTCATAGTTTTCAAAGCTTGTTTTCTGGGGAAGGATGGTTTCAAGCAGTTCCCGCAGCTTGGGGATATCCCATTGTTTGTTGCCCAGGTCATAGATAAGCTGCCCCATAGTCTCTTCAGGTTTTACCTTAAAGAAGTCATAGAAGGAGCGGTTGACGGTGACCACCCTTAAATCTTGATCCAGAGCGATTAAGGGTTCACTCATGGCATTGATGATGTTTTCGGCGAATTCATGAGCTTCCTTCATGGAACTATATTTGGTCTCACTTACCAGCAGATTTTTTTCTGACCGTCTCAGCTCTGTGATGTCGCTTACCGCCACCCGGATCTGTTTTGGGCCTTTTTCATTTTGAATAACAATAGCCTCTAAGCGGACATAAATTTCATGACCGTCTTTTTTCACGAGCTGTAATTCAAAAGTTTGGGGTATCTCTGTTTCAATAATCTTCTGACGGTGTTTATAAAAACTATCTTGATCGTCTTTTTGAACAAAGCGGTTAAAAGATTTCCCCAAAAGGTCGGCTCTGACAACGCCCAACAGGGTAGCAAGGGTGAGATTAGCCTCATCAATAAGACCTTTTTCAGTCAAAGTAAAATAGCCATTCGGCGCAAAATCATACAGATGAGAATACCTGTCTCTTGATTCTTCAAGCTCTTTATGTATACGACGGAGTTCATCATTCTGCATTTTTAATTCAATCTGATGAACCTGAAGTTCGTGTATCAGATTTGACATTTTTTCGGGTGACATCTCAGCAAGCTCTTTGGTATCGAGGGCTTCCATTCCAAATTTCTTTTCAGCACGCCTTCTGAGTTCAGTTTTATCAGAATTTTTTTTATCTGTTTCCATAGTTTTCTCCCTTATTTCTGAGACAGCTTGGAACGCTCTTAAAAAGGCAAAAAAATTGTATTGTTTTTAGATTTTACTTTTAGCCGCAGCCAGCACGTTGCAAATAGTCTTTGCAATTTCATTTTTAATTACAGGTTTCATCACATAGCCTTGAATGCCAAGACTTCTGCTGGTTTTTTCATTTATCTGATCGCTGTAGCCGGTACAGATGATGAAAGGAATATCAGTTCTTATCGCTTTAATCTTGTCGGCAAGCTGGACACCTGTCATATTGGGCATGGTCATATCTGAAATAATCAGATCATACGCGTCAGGCTTTGCTTTGAATGCTTCAAGCGCCTCAACACTTCCAGTTCGGGTTGTCACATTGTAACCCAGCCGTTCAAGCAATAGTTTTTCCATTTTAACGATTATTTCTTCATCATCCACAAGAAGAATTCTTTCCGTGCCTCCTTGAATAAGCTCGGACGGGTCAAAGCTTTCAATTCCTGATAATTTTTTCATTATCGGTAAATATACATGAAATTCAGTCCCTTTCCCCGGTTCGCTATAAACATGGATGTCACCATGACAGTTTTTGACAATTCCCTGAACTATTGAGAGACCCAAACCGGTTCCTTTACCGGTTTCCTTCGTAGTAAAATAAGGTTCAAAGATTTTATCCATTATTTCTTTTTTAATACCTGGCCCTGTATCAGTTACTTTCAACAGTGCGTAATTACCAGGGAGTAACTCTGAAAAACCAAAAAGTCTGGATTCAATTTCAACCTGTTTGAGACTGACTTCTAATTGACCGCCTGATTCCTGCATTGCGTGATAGGCATTTGTGACAAGGTTCATAATCACCTGGTGAATCTGGGTTGGATCAGCAACAACCACGTCGCAATCAGGGTCAACTTCTGTTTTGACCTCAATTGTGGTTGGGATTGAAGCTTTAAGTAGCTTAAATACATCTTTAAATATGGATTGAAGTCTGACAGGTTTAAGCGCCTGATTATCCTGACGGCTGAAAGCAAGAATCTGGGTGACAAGATCTTTTGCTCTGAACGCTGCATTGAGGACTTGAGTAATACTTTCCTGTTCGGGGCTGTCATGAGGAAGATCTTCCTTAAGCATTTCTGCATATCCGATAAGTGGGAACAAGATATTGTTAAAATCATGGGCAATACCACCTGCAAGGGTTCCAATGGATTCCATTTTCTGGGATTGCTGCAACCTTTCTTCCATCCTGATCTCGTCTGTGATGTCACGCTTAACTGCCACGAAATTTATTATTTTCCCTGATTTATCAAGCACGGGTGAAATAATGGCATCTTCAGTATAAAGCATCCCACCCTTTTTCTTATTGGTCAGTCGGCCATTCCACGTGTTCCCGGAAGCAATAGTCTCCCACAGTTGTTGATAAAACAACTCATCATGCTCACCACTTTTCAAAATTCGTGGATTCTGTCCAATTAATTCTTGCCTTGAATACCCTGTGATTTTCTCAAAAGCGGGGTTAACATACTCCATATTGCCATTGGTATCTGTAATGACAACACCTTCTGCTATTTGTTCAATGGCGGCGAGGTGCCTTTCACGGTCCGCCTCCATCCTTTTTTGTTCAGTGATATCGCTGACTGCCACCCGGATCTGCCTTAAATTGTGTTTCTTTTCTTTTATGACGAGGTATTCTAATCGGGCATAAAACTTATCCCCGCCCTTTTTCAGAAGACGCAGTTCGCAGGACTGGGATATTTCAGTTTCCAGAAGTCGTTGCCGGTGCTCATAGAAAATATCCTGGTCCTCTTTCAGAATAAAACGGGAAAAAGGCTGTCCAAGCAAGTCTGTCCGGGTAACCCCCAGCATGGAGGCAAGAGTGAGATTGGTCTCATCGATGATCCCCTTTTCAGTCACCGTAAAATAGCCAATGGGTGCGAAATCATAAAGATGAGAATACTTGTCACGAGATTCTTCAAGCTCTTCATGAATCCGACGGAGCTCATCGTTCTGCATTTTTAACTCGATCTGATGAACCTGAAGTTCGTGTATGAGAGTTGCCATATTTTCAGGTGACATTTCGGAAATCAATTCAGTTTTGCTGCCGTCTATATCAAGTTCTTTTTCAGCGAGCTGTCTGAGTTTGGAATCACTGGGTGTATCCTTTTTTCTTTCCATCCTTTCCTCACTTATTCTTTGCTCAACCATGCAAGGTCCCGTTCCGTTGATGCAATCTCAACAGGCTGACCGTTTTCATCATTTAAAGCGGTTATGGTTACCCAGACGTCCAGAATCTTTCCGGTACTTGTCTTCCTCTGGGTTCTAAATGATATTACAGGAACTTTCTTCTTTAATTTTTCAACGATGGATTTCAACTCGTCGTGTTTATCATCCGGAAGAAATTCATCAAAATTCATTTTTAATGCTTCGGATTCTGTATAGCCATACATTTGCTGCGCCCCTTTGTTCCAGGCCAGTATATTTCCTTTCATGTCCAGAATGTTAACCGCATCATTCGAGTCCGCAAGAACCGTTGCCAGCCTCTTGAATGTATCTGCCTGTTTGATCTTCTGCACATCAAAAAAGGTCATGACCACACCATCAATTATATTTGAGGTTGTTCGGTATGGAATAATCTTTAATGAATACCAGATATCATCTTGTGACAGAATGTCCAATCCCACAGTATTGAGGTCTTTGAGGACATTCTCCGCCATACCGACAAGATCAACATCCGGAAACCGGGTTTTAAGATCATTGATCGGTCTGCCGATATCGGTCGGAATCAAATTGATGATCCCAGCGGCAGTGGGGGTATAGCTTTTTATGCGCAGGTCGGTATCAATAAATATGGTAGCGATTTCAGTAGCGGCCAATAAGTTGTTCATATCATCATTGGCAGTGGCATATTCCTCTACTTTATTTTGCAGCTCTGAATTCACTGTGGAAAGTTCCTCATTAGTGGATTGCAGCTCTTCCTTGGAGGTCTCTAATTCTTCGTTGGTACTCTGCATCTCTTCGTTGACCGATTGCAGCTCCTCATTGGTGGACTTGAGTTCCTCATTGGATGTTTCCAGTTCCTCAATGGTTGCCTGGAGATATTCCCTGGTGGACTGAAGTTCCTGCTCAAGACTTTTCAGGGCGGAATTCTGTTTTTTGGGCTTACCAGTCCCGCCTGTTTTTTCTTCTGATACTTCTATATTGGGTATATCCTCAAATGTAATGAGCATCAAGCCCGACGGCAGCTGCTTTCCTGTTAAAGGTCTAACCGATATATTGATAACACAAAAGGTGTCATTATATCTGATCCTCACCCCTGAACAAAACATGTTCTTTTTTTCCCGAACCGATTTATGAATGGTTACGGACAGTTTGTTTTTGAGGTCTTCGCGGGCCATGTCGATCACATTAAAACTGGGTTTTCCCGTGGGAGGTGTCAGGTATCTGTCTGTTTTACCCACAAAATGCAGAATTTCATATTGCTCATTGATCAGGACTCCGGCTGGTGCATATGCATCAAGAAGCGTTCTTTCAATCTCGGCTCGAATATCGACCTTGACGGGCAAGTCGTCTTTTTCAGCAGTGATGATATTTGTCTGCGCGGTATCATAAATTTTATCAAGATAATCCTTTTCTCTGCTCACAATTGATGTTTTACGCACAAAGATCTTCCATTTGGAATTGAGCGGCCCGAAAAGATCCATATACCCCCCGATACTCTCAGATGTACCCAGAAACAAAATGCCGCCTGGATTTAACACATAATGAAACAGGGGGATAATTTTTTTTTGAAGGACATTTTCCATATAGATCATTAAGTTCCGGCAACTCACCATGTCCAGCCTGGAAAACGGCGGATCTTTAATAACATTTTGAGTTGAAAAAACGATCATTTCCCGGATCTGCTTTTTAACATGGAAACCATCGGTTTTTTTTGTAAAAAATTGATTTAATCGCTCCGATGGAACATCGACGCCTATATTCTCCGGATAGATTCCCTGACGGGCAAAGGCTATAGCATCCGGATCAATATCCGTGGCAAAGATCTGGATGTTAAAATAGTTTTTGCTCTTGTCTTTTAATTCGGAAAGGATAATGGCAAGAGAATAGGCTTCTTCACCGGTTGAACAGGCCGTAACCCAGATACGGATCGTTGCATCAGGCCCTTTTTCTTTCAATAAGTTCGGCAGCACGTCCTGCTCAAGTATTTTATAGGCTTCCGGATCTCTGAAAAAGCTGGTTACTCCTATGACCAGGTCTTTAAATAGCACGTTTATTTCGGCAGGATTTTTCTGAAGATAAAGAACATAATCTGGCAGTGCTTTTATCTGGTGAACGGCCAGGCGGCGCTCAATTCGACGTGAAATGGTGGTTTGCTTGTAATGGGAGAAATCATGGCCGGTTGAGCTGCGGATCAGCGCAAAAATTTTCTGCATCTGGTTTTTAATTGAAACGTCTGTGATTTTGATCTGACTCTGCAACTCAAGATATGGATGCTGTACATACCGGATTAAAGTGTCCGGCATTTTTTCAACCGGGAGGATAAAATCGATCAGTCCGGTCTCAACAGCGCTTTTGGGCATACCGTCGTATTTTGCCGTATCCGGCTGCTGGACCATAGCCATGCCTCCTTCACCTTTGATCGCTTTAATCCCCAGTGTTCCGTCTGATGCGGTTCCCGACAGGATGATACCAATGGCCTTTTCACCCTGGTCTTCTGATAGTGATCTGAAAAAGAAATCAACCGGCATATTAATGGTGCCGCTTTTAATCGGTTCCAGCAGATGAAGGCTGCGATTGAATACGGCCACGTTTTTGCCCGGGGGATTAAGGTAGACATGATTGGGCAAAAGCTTAGTACCATCCTCAATTTCCCGGACAACCATGCGGGTCTGTTTTTCCAGCAGCGATGCCATTATGCTTTTATGGCTCGGACTTAAATGCTGGATAATAACGAATGCAATATTGCTGTCAGGCGGCATACTGGAAAAAAAAACATTGAGGGTTTCTAATCCACCGGCTGAGGCACCGATACCGACGATTGGGAAGCTAATACTTTTTTTGAGTTGTTTTTCTTGTTCACCCGATTCTAATTCTTTTTTATCATTGGGTGACCCATTTTTCTTTTTTGCTGACATGGTTGTTGCCTTTCTGTTTGACTGAACTTTTCCAATACTCAACCATTCAAATGGTATCTTTCAGATCTGTTTAGCAAAAGAGCATGACAGTCGTGAAAATCCAAGTGCCAAACAATAATCGTTCTGATTCCAGATAGTAATATAATTTTTTTGGCAAGCTTATTCAGCCAAGTGTATAGTAAATAATATTCTAATGCAAAACAAATCATCGGTCAGATCCTAATCGGATTATTCGTGAGTTATATGGTTTATCAGTGACGAGTCATTTTCAAGTATTGAACGACTTTTTCTTTCACGAGTCCAGGCCTTTTAAAAAAAAATCAAATCACAACATATGGTATTTTAAATTTCATTGTTCACCAACCATGAATTAAACAATATGGGAAAGAAGCAGGTCCAAAAGAATCAAGATTCCGTTACAGCATATTGGAGATAGAGTCTCAGGCTCTCGATTGATTTTTTCATCCTTTTGTTCAGACCCCGGAAGAAATTTCCAAAATGATTTTGTTATATTGGATTTATTATTCAACTATTTCCAAGATGGCCTTTTTTTGTGTTTTTGCAGATGCACACGACAAAATAGTTCGCATAGCCTGGGCTGTTTTACCTTTTTTACCAATGACTTTTCCAAGATCTTCTTTTGCAACCCGTAGTTCCAGGACAAGGGTTTGCGAACTCGTGATTTCATTAACAATAACCTGATCCGGATTATCAACCAGAGCTTGAGCAATGTGCTGAATCAATTCTTTCATGACCCGCTCTCCCTTTTATCTGCATGATGAAGAAGAAAATACAATATGAGCTTCAAAATAATTACCCCCAAAACTGCCGTGTT
>JAIFMF010000196.1 GCA_020048635.1 Desulfobacula sp.
AGGGGCAAGGGCGTAAGGTTCGACGTTTACAGCCCGGACAATGCACCAGTGGTGGAGGACGGCAAAGTCAAATTTTTCCAGACCATTACCGGAAAAACCCTGGAGCTCCCGACGGATCTTGTGGTCCTGTCCACCCCCCTTGTGCCGAGAAGTGATGCAGGCGCCCTTGCCAATATGATGCGGGTGCCCACAGACCAGAACGGATTTTTCCTGGAAGCCCATGCAAAGCTCCGCCCTCTTGATTTTGCGGCAGACGGTGTTTTTGTCTGCGGTTCCGGCCGGTATCCGGCCACCTCCACGGAAGCCAGAACCCAGGGCATCGGCGTGGCTTCGCGCGTGGCCGCCATCCTGTTCAAGGAAAAACTCGTCAAAAGCGCCATTGTGGCGGAAATCAACCCGGAGGCTTGTGTGGGCTGCATGGCGTGTCTCACCATGTGTCCCTATGAAGCTATTACCTACAACCCGGAAAAACGCATCTGCCAGGTCAATGAAATCCTGTGCAAAGGGTGCGGGAACTGCGCTGCCACCTGTCCATCCCACAGTGCCCAGCTTCGGGGGTTTAAACCCGAACAGCTCCTGGCGCAGATCGGGGCGGCGTGAGAGGTGTGAGAAAAGAAAAATGCCGGAAGCGGCTTGATATAGACTTAAAAAGAGAGAAACCGTTTTACATATATAAGGAAAGAAATGAATGAACGACACTAATTTTGAGCCCCATATTGTCTGTTTTCTGTGCACCTGGTGAGCGTATGCCGCTGCTGACCTGGCTGGGGTCAGTCGTATGCAGTACCCGGCAAATATCCGGATCATCCGTGTCATGTGTTCTGGGAGCGTGTCTCCCCATCATATGCTGCGGGCATTTCAACAGGGTGTGGACGGCATTTTCGTGGGTGGCTGACACTTAAGTGAATGCAATTACCTGTATGGTAATTTCTCTGCTGAAAAACGGGTTGCCGTTCTTTCCCAGATGCTGGATTTCTGCGGCGTGGAAAAAGAAAGGCTCAGGGCCAGATGGGTATCTTCTGCCGAAGCGCCAGAGTTTGTTGAGGAGATCAATCATTTTATTGATGTCCTTAAAAAATTGGGGCCTTCACCATTGAAAAAAGAATCCGTCAAAACCGTTGCTTAAAATGAATAAGGTATGTTTATGATTGATCATATAAAGAAAAAAATAAATGAGCTTCTTTCCGGCGGATCTGTAAAGGGCGTGATTGCACTGGCCAATGCCAACGGCCATGTGGCGCCCTGCCTGTTTCAGAAAGGAGATGACCTTGAAAAGCTCAGTCTCGGCGACAGGGAAACCGCCGGAGACGCCAGATATCCGTTGAATAAGGTGCTCATCACCATTGCCAGACAATATCCGGATGAGGTTTTCGGGGTTCTCACTCGCGGGTGTGATGAAAGAGGGCTTCATATCCTTTATCGCCTGAATCAGTTGATGCCGGACAAGGTTGTTCCCATCGGCATCTCCTGCCCTCAGTCTCTTGCGATTCAATGCGAATGCAAAAAACCCTGGCCCGATGACATGACGGCAGGTGAAAAATCCGAAGCGGTTGCGCAAAAGCGGGTACAGGATGCCGAAGGCAAAGATTTGAAAGAGCGTTTTGATTACTGGGCGAACCAGTTTTTAAAATGCGTCAAATGCTACGGGTGCAGAGATATCTGTCCCATGTGCTTTTGCAAGGAATGCAGCCTTGAATGTGAGGATCTGGTATCCAAAGGCGATCTTCCCGTGGATATCCCGGTTTTCCACCTGACACGGGCCATGCACATGGCAGACCGGTGCATTGATTGTGGGCTCTGTGAAGAAGCCTGCCCGTCCGGGATTCCTTTGCGGCTTTTGTATAAGAAAACCGCCGGGATCATGAATGCTGAATTCGGGTTTACATCCGGAATCGATAAAAATGAAACATCACCCTTGAGCATGATGGGTCCTGCACCCAAAAAATAATCAGGGTTCAAATAAAGAGGAAAGATAATGGATTACCGGAATACACTGACAACCTGCACCTATTGCGGATGCGGATGCAATTTTTTTCTTGAGTCCCTGGACGGCAGACTCACCGGCACCATTCCTTGCAAAACAAGCCCGGTCAATGAGGGCAAACTCTGCATCAAGGGATGGAACGTGCACCAGTTTGTTCAGTCGGAAAAACGGCTGACAAAGCCATTGCTGAGAAAAAACGGTGAACTGGTGGAAGTGTCCTGGGACGAAGCCCTTAATTTTGTTGCCTCCGGGCTCAAAGCTGCCAAATCAGCCTCAGGCGCGGACTCCATCGGGTTTTTCGCTTCTGCTAAAGTGACAAATGAGGAAAATTACCTCATGCAGAAATTTGCCAGGGCTGCTGTCGGCACCAACAATATCGACCATTGCGCCCGTCTCTGACATTCCTCTACTGTGGCAGGTCTTGCCGCATCTTTTGGAAGTGGAGCCATGACAAACGCAATGTCCGAGATTGAAGACGCTGATACAATTTTCATCATCGGGTCCAACACCGCAACTTCCCATCCTCTCGTTGCCACGCGGATTTTCCGGGCCATTGAAAAAGGGGCCAGGGTTCTTGTCGCAGATCCGAGAAAAAACCAGATTGCCGCCTTTGCCGACCTCTATGTCCGTCACAGACCCGGAACCGACGTGGCCCTCTTGAACGGCATGATGAAAGTGATCCTGGACAAAGGACTTGAAGACAAAGCCTTTATTGCCGAGAACACGGAAGAATTTGATGCCTTTAAAAAATTGATCGATGGTGTGAGCCTGGATGAGGTGTCACAGATCACCGGGGTTTTGCTTGAAGATATCCACACCCTTGCCGAAATATATGCAAAAGCCGATAAAGCCTCCATTGTCTACTGCATGGGGATTACCCAGCATACCAATGGGGTGAATAACGTCAAATCCCTGGCCAATCTGTCCATGCTCACCGGAAATATCGGGAAATACGCGACCGGCGTCAACCCCTTGAGGGGCCAGAACAATGTCCAGGGCGCCTGTGATATGGGCGGCCTTCCCAATGTTTATACCGGATATCAGCCCGTTACCCTGGGTGCGGCCAATAAGAAATTTGCCGAGGCCTGGGGAGTGAATGAATTGCCCACCAAAATCGGCCTGACTATCCCTGAAATGCTTCACGGTATTGAAAAGGATGAGGTCAGGGCACTCTGGATCATGGGTGAAAACCCGGTGGTGTCGGACCCGGATGCTAACCATGTGGTCAAAGCCCTTGAAAAGGTGGAGCTTCTCATTGTCCAGGATATATTCCTTACCCCCACGGCCCGATTGGCACATGTGGTGCTGCCCGGGGTTTCCTTTGCAGAAAAGGACGGGACTTTTTCCAATACGGAACGGCGGGTGACACGGGTGAGAAAAGCCGTAGAGCCGGTTGGTGAAGCAAGGCAGGATTGGTGGATTATTCAGGAGATCTCCAACCGGTTCGGGTTTAAAATGGATTATGCATCACCGGAAGCTATTTTTAAAGAAATTGCCAGCCTGACCCCGTCTTATGGCGGGATCACCTATGAACGGCTTGAAGGACCGGGACTTCAATGGCCCTGTCCCTCCCTGGAACATCCGGGAACGCCTTTCCTTCATAAGGACGGGAAATTTACACGGGGCAAGGGGCTCTTCCATGCCATTGATTATAAACCGTCGGCAGAACTGGTGGATGACGAATATCCGTTCTGCATGACCACCGGCAGGATCTATGCCCATTATCATACCGGCACCATGACAAGGAATTCCAAAGCCCTTGATTTTGAGGCACCTGAAGGGTTTCTTGAGATCAATCCGGCTGATGCAAAGGCTCTTGATGTCCTCGATGGGCACAGGGTTAAAATAGCTTCGCGGAGAGGAGAAATTGAAACACGGATCATGATCACCGAGCGAGTCGAAAAGGGTGTAGTATTCATGCCCTTCCATTTTGAAGAAGCCAATGTCAACAAACTGACCAACCCGGCTTATGACCCCATTGCCAAGATCCCTGAACTCAAGGTATGTGCCGTAAAGCTTGAGAAAGTGTCATAATTACAAGGAGTAATCAATATGGATACCGAACTTTATAAAAAAGTGATCAAGGATGCCATTGCAGGAGAGATTGAGGCAAAAGAATTTTACCTCAATATTTCAAAAAGAATCAAAGACGCTTATTTGAAAGAGCTTTTTCAGGGCTTTTCAAAAGAAGAAGCCGTCCATGAGAAAATTTTAAATGCCCTGCTGAACAAAGGTCAGATCAAGACTTCTACCTTTGACGGTAAAAAGGATTTCAAAATTTCGGAAACCGTTTCCCTGCCTGAGGTGTCTGAAAATATGAATCTCAAAGATGCCATCAGTCTTGCCATGAAAAATGAAGAGATTGCCATGCAAAAATACGAAACCCTGGCTGCCAACTGTGATGACACGGAACTCAAATCCGTCTTCAAAAGCCTTTCTTCCATGGAAAAAGACCACAAGT
This sequence comes from Desulfobacula sp., assembly GCA_020048635.1. Taxonomy (GTDB): domain Bacteria; phylum Desulfobacterota; class Desulfobacteria; order Desulfobacterales; family Desulfobacteraceae; genus Desulfobacula. Next base: position 4,446 of record JAIFMF010000196.1, read on the forward strand.
TCAAAATGGAAGAAAGCTTTGTGAATGTGGCCTATCCTGAAATCTGGTAAGATTTTTTCACCATGAAGCTCATGAAGGACATAAAGGACAGGCCTTCTGATGCTTCATGGTCTTCATGAGCTTCATGGTAATAACTATCATTCCATATATCAATCACCTTCCTGGAATTTTAAAAAAGCCGGAATAAATGCGCCGGTCATGATAAATCCCCCTGTCAGCATGAACCCCATGGGGAAATAATTATTATCCCCCAAAATTCCGATCAGATTCGGAATGAGGCCTCCACCGATCAGAAACGCAATGGGTATGGTAAAGGAAACCATGATATTCCGGGTTTCCCTGGAACCGATCAGCGCCAGGGCCGCAAAAGCGGGCGGGAAAAAACTCACGGCTGATAAAGGTTGGATAAAAATAATCATTTTAATCAAGGAGCCTGTGAATGCCCCGATCAAAAGGGTTGAAGTCCCGGTGATGAACAGGACAAAGGCAAGCACGGGTTTCAGACCGAAACGGTCCGAGAGCCATCCCACCACAAAGGGCATAGGAAGAGTGAACATCCTTGACAATGTCATCAGCGTATTGGCCTCAGCCCTGAGCATGCCGTGCTCTTTTACTAGATAAAGGGGCAGCATGGAATAAACCCCGAGGGTTCCGGTCACCCCGACAGTGAACAATGCCATCATCATCCAGAAAGAGGGGGTTGCAATAAGGGGCAGAAAAGACTTCAGATTGGGTGACTCCCCTTTGAAATCGCTCACGTTTGAAAATTTGTAAAAAGAAAATCCAAGCAGGATGGAGGTCATCCCCACCGAAAACAGGACATTTCTCCAGGAGAGAAGCAACAGCAATCCTTCGCAGAGAATAGGAACCAGAAGAAAACTCAAGTTCGGGGCCAGTTCATGAATCCCGATGGCTTTTCCCCAGTTCCGGCTGTCAGTAGAAGTGGTTAGCATGGCGATGCCGGAGGGAAGATAGAGTGCAGAGGCCATGCCCACGATGAAGAGTCCTGTGTACATGGTGACGAGGTTCTCAGTGAAACCGACTCCAATCATGGCTATCCCGCTGCCAATGGCGGAAAGCGCAATGGTTTTTTTGTGAAGAAGCCGTGAAGATACAAATCCTGAGCACAATAAAGCGATAAAATAACCCGAAGCCGATATCAGAAAAAAAGATCCTGCCTGGTCCCGGCTCAGGTTCATGTCTTCGGATATGGTGGGAAGCAGAGGGGAAATAATAATCCTGATGGTAAAATTCAGGAAAAAAATGGAAGTCAAAAAAAACAGCGGCAGAAGCTGAGATTGGAATCTAGTCGGGTTATCATTATCCGGATGGTTCATAAGTGTATTTTTTTTCCTAAGTCTCTTGTATGCAAGGCGGTTCAGGGCACGGATTGACCTCTATGGTAATATGGAATACTTTTTTAAAACTTTTCAGAAGACGTTTATAGTGTTCAGGGGGTTTCGGATAGTGCGTCACAATGGAGATAACGGCTGCATAATGATCCGGCCCAACCCTCCAGATATGGACATCGGAAACCCTGTTGTCGGAATCCGCTTCCAGTATTTTTTTTATTTTTATGATGTTTTCATCCTCCATGGAGTGATCCAGAAGGATTAAGCTTGTGTCTTTCAAAAGGCCCCAGGACCAGCGGGTGATGACCAGAGCACCGGCGATCCCCATGAGTGGGTCCATCCAGTTCAGACCGAAATATTTTCCTGAAAAAAGAGCAATGATGGCCAAAAGAGAGGTCAAGGCATCGGCCAGCACATGCAGATAGGCGGCCCTCAGATTATGGTCATGGTGACGATGATTTTCTTTCTCAGTATGTTCATGATTGTGATGATCCTGAAGAAGAAAGGCGCAGATAAGGTTGATACCCAACCCCGTCACAGCAATGAAGATTGCTTCATTAAAATGAATGGTTTGTGGATGATATAGCCGGTTAATCGATTCAATAACCATGATAAGGGCAATGACGGCCAGGGCAACGGCGCTGGCAAACCCTCCGAGGACGCTCACTTTTCCTGTGCCAAAACTGAAATCCGGGTTGCCGGCATTCTTTTTTGCATACCGGTAGGCAAAGATTGAAATAGCAAAGGCTGCGGCATGGGTGCCCATATGCCAGCCATCAGCCAGTAAGGCCATGGACCCGAAAATATTCCCGGCAACAATCTCCACCCCCATGGTAATGAAGGTCAAAACAAAAACCTGAGTTGTCCGGCTTTCTCCTGTATGGTGGATGGCAGTAAAATCATGGCTGTGCTGCCATTTCTGAAGCGTATGAATATGCATTCTTTAAAAGTTATCCTATTGGCGCCTGATCATAATAGGTTCTTATTCTCTATATGTGAATCCTGTCAATCTTTAATTCTGTTAAAGCTTGTTTTTCCAGGGCGTTGAATTGGAAAATGAAAAGCAAAACCGGTTCTTAATAAAGCAGGGCGCTTTTTTAAAAACCGGCATAAGTGTTTTTGAAAGGGGATACTACTGTTATGGGGCTAGGATTAAGTACCTATGCAAGATACTTTTATAGCCTTTTTATCTGCCTCGGCCACCACCACCGCTCCGGCCACCGCCGCCACCACCATAGCCGCCACCACCGCTCCGGCCACCGCCGCCACCACCATAACCGCCGCCGCCGCTCCGGCCACCACCACCGTAACCACCGCCGCCACGTCCACCGCCGCCGCCTCGGCCACCACCACCGCTATTTTCAGTTCGGGGGCGAGCTTCGTTCACATTCAATGCTCTACCTTTCAGCTCTTTGCCATTGAGGCCTTCTATAGCAGCCTGGCCCTCAGCTTTAGAGGCCATTTCTGCGAATCCGAAACCTTTTGGCCGGCCGCTGTCCCTATCTTTTAAAATGGTGACGGATTCAACCTGGCCGAAGGCTTCCAATGCCTGCCGCAGATCATCTTCTGTAACCTCGTATGACAAATTTCCTAAATAGAGCTTCATCCTTTTCTCCTTTGAAATAAATAATAAATTCTCATAATACAAAA
>JAIFMF010000143.1 GCA_020048635.1 Desulfobacula sp.
GGTTTCCCCTGCAGGATGTCCAGAAGGCATTTGAGCTTTATCGCCAGATCGTCATTCCGATTCTTGTCCGGGAATCACCAGGAGAACTCCTGTGCCGAAATATTGAAGCCGTCAATGCCGGGCTTGCTTACACCATCAACAGGTTCAGCTATCATTTCCAGAAAATGCATGAACAGTATCTAAAGGATTATGCAGAGCAGCTTGAAAAAGACGTGGTCAAAAGGACAGCGGAACTGAAGGAATCCGAACTCAAATATAAAACTCTCGTGGAAGACATCAGCGACGGATATCTGGTCTTGTATCAAGACAAGATCGTCTTTATAAACCCGGCCTTCTGCAGGATGCACGGGTATCTGGAAAAAGTCCCCACAAATTCTTTTTTGTTTTTTGTGGCTGAGAAAGACAGGGAAAAAGTCGGAAGCATAGTTATCCGGGCCATCAAAGCGGAAATCGAGCCCGAAGCCTTTGAATACCTGCGATTGACCAGGACCGGGGAAAGCCTGCCCACGGAGATCAATTTCAGACCCACCCGGTTTGAAGGCCAGGATTATAATCTCTGCATTGTCAGAGATATCACCAAACGGGTGGAAATGGAAAAAAAGAGCCGGGAAACAGAGCGGATGGCCTATATCGGGGAATTGACCACCTCCCTTTCCCATGAGATCCGGAACCCCCTGTCTTCGATTAAAATGAACCTCCAGATCCTATGCAAGAATCCTCTCTTCCAGGGCAATGACAAAAAGCGCCTGGATATTTCGGAAAGGGAAATCAAACGGCTGGAGGGGATCCTCCAGGAACTCCTGGATTTTGCAAAACCGGTATCTTTGCAGATTTCCGGAATTGATCTCAACGGGATTATCTCTTCCTGTGCAGATCTTCTGGAAGTTACATTCAATAAGCGGCAGATTCAGTGCGATATTGATGTGGACAAGACGCTGCCCTGTTTTTCGGCAGATAAGGGAAAGGTGGAGCAGGTGGTCATCAATCTCTTGCTGAACGCTCTGGATTCCATTGATGATGAAGGCCATATCCGGATTTCAACAAAAAAAAGAAATCAAAAAGGGGAAAAATATGCCGTGATCCGGATTGAGGATGACGGTAAAGGCATTTCAAAGGAATTGCTGCCCCATATTTTTGACCCCTTTTATACCACCAAGACGACGGGCACCGGCCTTGGACTTTCTAATGTGAAGCAGATCGCGACAGCCCACGGAGGAAGTGTAAGGGTGATGGATTCAAAAAATAAAGGTGCGGCCTTTGAAGTGTATCTGCCCTTGGAAGAAATAAATTCAAAAATCTAATCTTATCCACCTGAAAACTGAAAGCAATTTTGATGGACAGAAAGATTCTTCTACCGGTTTTTTAGCTACGGGGACGGCTGTTGTATTTTTTACTCGACAATTAAATCCTGCCCCGGTATAAGCCTGCTTTTTTTGTTTAAACGATTCAAGGCATAGAGTCGATCTAAAGTGATCTTATATTTTTTTGCAATGGAAGCCGGATATTCACCTTTCCGGACTTTGTGTCGGGTTATGATTTCTTTGGTCTGTGAAATTTGTTTTCCGGATGCAATGGTTAGATTTTGACCTACAGTTAAGGTCGTCCCGGTTAATTTATTCGTTTCCATGAGGCTTTTTTTTGTGGTGTTTCCATGAGGCTTTTTTTTGTGGTGTTGAATTTTTCAGCAATGGCAAATAGGTTGTCTCCGCGCTGAACTGTATATTTCTGAGTGATCTTTACTTTTTCAGATTTTGCAGGCCGGGCTGCCGTTTTTGGTGTGTCTTGGTCATCGGACGCATCAGGAATTCGCAATTTTCTGCCGGCAGTAAGCTTCTGGGCTTTTCCCAGATTATTGGCGGCCATGATGGCTTCCGGACTTGTTTTATATTTTTCTGCAATACCGGCCAGGGTTTCCCGTTTTCCGACTCGATGATAGGAGGTGCGCGAGGGCAAAGGAGTAAACGTCGATTTGATGGAATCCGCCTTGGCCATAAACAGGTCGGCTTTTTCTTCCGGTACTTTCAATTGATAGGTTTCGTCCGGCAGCATGGCATATCTCAATTCAGGGTTAAGATCCTGTAATATGCTTAGATCACATCCGATTTCATCGGCAATGTCACTGAGCCGTACCTGATTTGTAATTTCGCAAGTTCTGAAAGGAATGGGAGATAAGGGTTGTTCCAGGCTGATTTTATACTTCTCAAGATTGTTGACAATATGAAGGGTTGCCAGAAATCGCGGAACATATCTTGAGGTTTCCCGGGGAAGTTTTTGATACAGGTCCCAGAAATTATCCAGATAGTTGATTTTCTGAGTTCGGATGGTGCCGATAACTCTGCCTTCTCCGCAGTTATAGGCTGCAAGGGCGGTGGTCCAGTCACCGAACAGGCCGTGAAGCTCTTTTAGATAATTGATGGCGGCCAGGGTTGATTTTTCCGGATCCATGCGTTCGTCAACATAATGATTGCGGTTTAATCCGAATCTATATCCGGTAGAAGGAATAAATTGCCATAGCCCAAGAGCCCTGGCAGAGGAAAGCGCTCTTAATTTAAATCCGCTTTCGATGAGGGGGAGCCAGGAGATTTCTTCCGGCAGGCCTGCTTTTTTTAATTCCGCTATAATATAAGGTCTATATTTGGAAGCCCGCTCAAGGGACTGGATAAAAAAATTTCTTTCCGGTCCGGTCAGGCTGTTGATCTCATCCTGAACAAAATTGTTCATGGTACGGGGAATTTCCTTGTATGGACCATTGGCAACCGATTGACGAGAGGCATAAATTTCAAGAATCCGTTTGGAAATCATATACCGGATATCTTCTTTCTGCTGAGAGAATTCAGGATAGGTTTCCGGATCGATTTCCATGATGGCCGCATAAGCATCATCGAGATCGCTCAAGGCATCATCAATTTTTCCTTTTTCCCACATTTCCTGGGCAGAACTGCAAAGCTCTATGGCGGCATCTACTTTTTCCTGAGCAAAAAGATCGGACCCCTCATTTTCCTGATCTGAGCTATCTTCAGAATCCGATGTATCTGCTGCTTCGGAATTTCCCGAACCGGAACCGGTTGATGGGTCGGTTCCATTTTTATTACCGGTCGGGGTTAATGGGTTGCCGATGGTTTTTTTTGAACCCAATTCTAAAGGGTCAAGACTGCTGCGCGTTGCAGAAAAATTACGGGAAGTTGAATTGGATTTTATGACCTGATCGGAAGTCGTGGCGTGAAATGATTGCTGGCAACCTGCCGTAATCCAGAAAAGCATTGAGATGATAGCAAGTTTTGATTTTAACATTTCTCTCCTTGATCCTTATGGTTTATGTATTTTGAAGGTTTAATTAATAAATTAGCGCAGCCTTGTCAAGGAGATATGTTGCAGGCGGATAAATAGTCCGGAATTTTTGTTAAATATCCCTTGAATGTGGGGTTGGATATTGTTATTAAGTGGGACGGCAACATCATGTAATTTAAAGCATTCAAATACAATTAGGATTGGGGGGTGAAAATGACGGAATTAATTGATGTCAGGGCAAGGGAGATACTGGATTCACGGGGGAATCCGACCGTTGAAGTCGATGTGGTTCTGGCTTGCGGTGCAAAGGGCAGGGCTGCGGTTCCTTCCGGAGCCTCTACAGGAACAAGGGAAGCCTTGGAACTCAGGGACAAATCAGAGAGCAGATTTCTTGGAAAAGGGGTATTAAACGCCGTTGCCAACGTTAATGAGGTGATTGCACCGGAAATCATTGGCTATGATGCAATGGACCAGGCAGGCCTTGACCGGACCATGATTGATATCGACGGGACGGAAAATAAATCCAGACTTGGTGCCAACGCTATCCTGGGGGTGTCCATGGCCGCTGCCAGGGCTGCTGCTGAAGCTTGTGAAATTCCTTTATATCAGCACATAGGCGGTATTAATGCCAGACTATTGCCGGTTCCCATGATGAATGTCATCAACGGCGGGGCCCATGCTGCCAATAATCTGGATATCCAGGAATTCATGATTCTTCCCTTTGGTGCAGAGTCCATTGCAGAAGCCATCCGCATGGGTGCGGAAACATTTCACCATCTTGCCAGGATATTAAAAGGTGAAGGATTGAGCACGGCAGTAGGAGATGAGGGCGGGTTTGCACCCAACCTGAAATCCAATGAAGAAGCCCTGGAATATATCCTGAATGCCATTGAGGCAGCCGGATACAGGCCGGGCAAGGATATCGGTATTGCCCTCGATGCGGCAGCATCGGAGTTCTACAAGGACGGGAAATATATCTTTCAGTCGGAAGGCAGAAGTCTTTCAGCCCTTGAACTGATTGATTATTATGAAAAACTCATTGAGAAATATCCCCTGTATTCCATTGAAGATGGTCTGGCAGAAGGGGACTGGGATTCCTGGGGAATCATGACCGAAAGGCTTGGCAACTCCATTCAGATTGTAGGGGATGATATTTTTGTAACCAATCCCGACATTTTTAGAAGAGGAATTGAAAAAGGCATCGGTAATTCCATTCTCATCAAATTAAACCAGATCGGCACGGTTACGGAAACCCTGGACACAATTCAGATGGCAAAGGAATCCGGTTATACGACCATTGTTTCCCACAGATCCGGTGAAACAGAGGATTCTTTTATTGCCGACCTTGCCGTGGGTATTAATGCCGGTCAGATCAAAACCGGCTCCATGTCGAGAAGTGACAGAGTTGCTAAATACAACCAGCTCCTGAGGATTGAAGAAAGGCTTGGAGACAGCGCCTCTTTTCCAAAGGATCTCTTTGTTTGATCGATTATGAAATGATGAATAAAGGTAAATAAGGAAGGAATAATGGCTCAGAATACAAAGTATATTTTTGTTACCGGGGGGGTTTTGTCATCTTTGGGCAAAGGTCTGGCTTCCGCAGCCATCGGCATGCTTCTTGAGAGCCGGGGACTGTCGGTGACCATTCAGAAACTGGATCCCTATATCAATGTTGATCCGGGAACAATGAATCCGTTTCAGCACGGCGAAGTATTTGTAACCGATGACGGAGCTGAAACAGATCTTGATCTGGGCCATTATGAGCGATTTACCCATGCCAAACTCGGCAAGAATAATAATTTTACCACGGGAAAGATTTATTACCAGGTCATCACCAAAGAGCGCAGGGGAGAATACCTGGGTGGAACCGTCCAGGTGATTCCCCATATCACCGATGAGATCAAGCAGAGTATCTGTCTGGTGTCTGATCTGGCCGATGTGGTGATTGTTGAAATCGGCGGAACAATCGGTGATATTGAATCCCTGCCTTTCCTGGAAGCCATCCGCCAGTTCAAGGCGGATGCCGGTGCATCCAATGTCATTTATATTCACCTGACCCTTGTTCCTTATATTAAGACAGCCCACGAGGTAAAAACAAAACCCACCCAGCACAGCGTCAAAGAACTGCGCAGCATTGGTATTCAACCGGATATTCTGCTTTGCCGGACGGAAAGCTATCTGTCCCCGGAGATCAAATCAAAAATTGCCCTTTTCTGCAATGTGGATGCGGATGCTGTTTTTACGGCCAAGGATGTGGATTGCATTTATGAGGTTCCCCTTGTTTATAATAAGGAAGGACTCGGGGATAAAATACTCAAGAAATTGAATATCTGGGCAAGGGCGCCAAGGCTCGACGATTGGCAGGAAATGGTTGACAGGATTAAAAATCCGAGATTTTCAGTGAATATTGCTATTGTCGGAAAATATGTGGATCTGACCGAGAGTTACAAGAGTCTGAATGAAGCACTTACCCATGGCGGCGCTTCCAATGACGCCAAAGTTAATCTCCAGTATGTGGATTCCACCACCCTGACGGAAGAAAACGTTGCTGAAATCCTTTCAGGTGCCGATGGGATTCTTGTTCCGGGCGGGTTCGGGTCAAGGGGCATAGAAGGAAAAATTATTGCTGCAAAATACGCAAGAGAACACAAGGTTCCTTATTTCGGTATCTGCCTCGGCATGCATATGGCCGTCATTGAAATTGCAAGAAACCTGTTGAAGCTTGAAGAAGCCAATGGTGAGGAGTTTGATCCCTATACCCCCTATCCTGTGATCTATCTCATGAAAGAATGGTATGACGAGCACACCAAGAGGATTGAAAAAAGGGATGAAACTTCCGACAAAGGAGGAACCATGCGTCTTGGGGCTTATCCGTGTAAACTGGTTCCCGATACCCTTGCCATGGCCGCCTATAAACAGGAAGAAATATCAGAGCGCCACCGGCACCGGTTTGAGTTTAATAATATCTATAAAGATAAACTTGTGGCAGCAGGCCTTGTGATCAGCGGAACCTCTCCGGATCACGAACTGGTGGAAATCGTGGAGCTTAAAGATCATCCATGGTATCTTGGCTGTCAGTTCCATCCGGAATTCAAGTCCAAACCCAGTAACCCCCATCCCTTGTTCAGGGAGTTTATCAAAGCATCTCTGAAAAATTCGAAAAAATAGATTATGAAGAGAAGCGCAGAAATTATCATTTTTGCGCTTCTCTTCATTTTTCTGCTGTCTTCATCCATAAAGGCTGATGAAACCGAAGCTGCCGAAGACGATCGCCTCTCCGGTCTGATAAAAAAAGTAAAGCCGTCTATTGTGGCGGTCGGTACCTATTATTTTAATGATCTTCCCAAAGCCGCCTATCTTGGAACAGGATTCGCCATTGACGGCGGAAAAAGAATTGTGACCAATTATCATGTGATTCTGCCGATTATTGAAAAAAAGAAAACCCCCTATCTTCGGATATTTCATGCTGATTTCCCGGATATCGGCATAAAAGCAGGAATTGTGGCCACCGATGAATTCCATGATCTTGCCATCCTTGAGCACGAATCAGATCCATTGCCGGTGCTTAAAATAGGGGATTCATCATCGGTAAGAGAAGGGTACGGGGTTATTTTTACAGGGTACCCCATCGGTTTGGTCCTCGGGCTGAACCCCACAACCCACAGCGGGATAATTTCAGGCATTGCTCCTCTGGTCAAACCCAGCCCCAGCGCAAGAATCATTGACGGTGACCTGATCCGTCATCTCAATGTGCCTTATAATATTTTCCAGATTGACGGCACAGCCTTCCCCGGGAACAGCGGAAGTCCGGTCATCCTCAAAAGTTCAGGCGAGGTGGTCGGGGTAATCAATATGGTATTTATAAGAGGTAAGAAAGAACATGCCCTGTCCGATCCTACCGGGATTACCTATGCCATCCCTTCGGATTTTATCAAAGCTTTGAAAAAAACAATCCCATAGTCATCAGGACAATCATCCCAGATTTTTTCGATAAATGTCTTTATTGAATTGATATTCACGATAATACCCTTTATACAGTATGATATGGAATCACAGATCACAATTCATTGTAAAATGATCGAGCTTGAGGGTGTGCTGAATCAGAATTCTTCACAAAAAGCAGTTATTGTCACCCATCCCCACCCGAGCTATGGCGGGGATATGGATAACCCTGTGGTAATGGCTGTTGCTGAGGCTTTTTTTGAAAAAGGATTCACAACTTTAAGGTTTAATTTCAGGGGAACAGGGAACAGCACAGGTGCCTTTGACAACGGAAAAGGTGAACAGGAGGACATACGGGCAGCCTTGGATTTTCTTTCAGATAAAGGGTTTCATGAGATCAGCCTTGCCGGGTATTCCTTTGGTGCAAGGATGAATGCTGCCATGGTTTCACAAGGATGCAGAATAGAAGACCATATCATGGTGTCTCCTCCGGCGGCATTTATGAGCTTTGATGATATCGAAAAAATGCCGCGCACAGGACTGATTGTGACAGGTAGAAATGATGAGATTGCTCCACCGGATCTGATTGTGCAGCTTATTAAAAGGTGGGGGATATCACCCCGTTTTGATATTATTGAAAATTGCGATCATTTTTATTCAGGCGGTCTTAAAAAGCTTAAAACCATATTAACGGACTATCTTTCCGGAAAAGAAAGATAGGATCACTATATTTTTACAGGAGCTCATGGTGAAATCATCACAACATCAGGATTTTGATTATATTGTGATCGGTTCCGGTTTTGGCGGGAGTGTTTCAGCTTTAAGACTTGCAGAAAAAGGATATCGTGTCGGGGTTCTTGAAAAAGGAAAAGAATGGAAGACCCCTGATTTTCCGAAAACAAACTGGAACATCAGAAAATATTTGTGGCTGCCTTTCCTTGGCTGCTACGGGTATCAGATGCTCACCACGTTCCGGCATGTCATGATTCTGCACGGCGGCGGGGTCGGCGGCGGCAGCCTGGTGTATGCCAATCAACTTCTCGTGCCGCCGGATAAGGTCTTTGAAAGCCGGAGCTGGTGCATTCAAAATGTCAAAGAAACCCTGAAGCCTTATTATGAAACCGCACGGAACATGCTCGGGGCAAACGTAAGCCCCCAGGTGGGCAGAGCTGATCTCCTTTTGAAAGAAGTCGGCATTGAAATGACGGGGAAAGACACCTTCCATAAAAATGATGTGGGGATCTTTTTCGGCGAGCCGGAGAAAACAGTCAAAGACCCCTATTTCAGCGGAAAAGGCCCGGACAGAACCGGCTGTACGTTTTGTGGCGCCTGCATGATCGGATGCCCTGTGGGGGCAAAAAACACCCTGGACAAAAATTATCTCTATCTTGCACGGAATTTCGGAGCAAAGATTATCCCGGAAACTTGTGTAACGGGAGTCAGACCCGTTCCGGGCGGGTATGAGGTGATCACAAAAAATACCATAGGCATTCTTAAAAAAGAGAAGCGATACACTGCCAAAGGCGTTGTCTTTTCCGGAGGGGTTCTCGGAACGGTAACCCTTTTGGAAAAGTGCAGGGACAAGGGGATGCTGCCCCATATTTCAAATGAGCTCGGTAATTTTGTCAGAACCAATTCAGAAGCCCTGATCGGGGTGAAATCCAATGACACAGAAACCAACTGGAACGATCAGATCGCCATTACTTCGGGGATATATCCGGATGACGCCACCCATATTGAAATCGTCAGGTACAACAAGGGCTCTGATGTCCTTTTGAATCTTCTCACCGTCATGTCCGGGGGCGGGGGAAAGGTTCCAAGGGGGGTAAGATTTCTTGGAAATATAATAAAACATCCCCTGATATTTTTTAGATTGCTCTGGCCGACTGGAAAAGCATCCGTCATATCCGTGCTGCTGGTGATGCAGACCGATAAAAATCATCTCAAGCTGAATTATAAAAAAAGATGGTGGCGGATGGGCGGGAAATCCATTAATTCTGAAATTCCGAAAGGCTTTGAGCGATCCCCGAGCTATATTCCAGTAGCCAATGAAACAGCGAGACGCCTGGCAGAAAAGATGAACGGAATTCCGTTAAGCTCATTTCCCGAGGTTGTTTTAAACATGTCCACTACCGCCCATATCCTCGGAGGGTGTTGCATGGGGGATTCCCCCACCCGTGGCGTTGTCTCTCCAAAGGGGGAAGTATTCAATTATCCCGGTCTCTATGTGGCCGATGGATCGGTGGTTTCAGCCAATCTTGGGGTGAATCCGAGTTTGACGATTACAGCTCTTTCAGAATATATCATGTCACATATTCCTCATAAAAGCGGGGATTCCGGGTATCGACCGGAAATTCCGGAATAAAAAAATCGGATAGCAGCCATATCAACTTCCATGTCTCCTGTAGCGTGGAATACAGAGCCGATACCGCCGGTTTTCTTTTTATAATCGAGGAACCCGCACGCAATAGGGACTTTTGCCTCACGGGCAATATGGTAAAACCCGGTTTTCCATGAGCCGCCGGTTGTCCGGGTGCCGGAAGGGGCTATGGTGATGATAAGCTTTTCCGAAGTTTCAAAGGCTTTTGCCATGATGAGTACCACATTGTTTTTTTCAGTCCGGTCCACCGGGATGCCGCCAAGCCGTTTCAATAACCCCTGAAAAGGCCATCTGAACATGGAGCGTTTTCCCATCCAGTAAACCGGTAGCCTTAATTTGAAAATAATCAAAAGAAAAAATACAAAATCCCAGTTGGATGTATGGGGTGCTGCAATCAGGACATATTTGTGGATATCAGGAGCCCGGCCTTCAGACCGCCAGCCAAAAATAAAGAGCAGGGTAACGCCAAAAAGATAAAACAGGGGCTTCAGGATAATATTGTTCAATAAAATGGGTTTCATACCACTTTCAAACAGGGAACGAGTCATTTGTCAAGGGCTTATTCAAAATCATCGGTTACAGAGTTAATTTGGATAAAATTAAAATAAGGCAAATATGGAAGATAAGCTTACAAAATAAATTAAAATTAGGTTGTTTGGTTTCGATAGTTATAAAAAATCAAAAAAATTCCTTATAAAATTAAAATTAATGCTTGACAAAGAAATGCGGATTTGGTTAGATTTTTACAAAAAATAGAAAATGTTCATCCTGTATCTGTTTTTTGAAATTTATACTGACATCGTCTATTTTTAAATGCAGCAATTTACAAAACTTAAATACATGAGGAGGAAATCATGCCGATCAAAGGAAAAACACTGACCCTGGACGGTTACACACTAACCATTGAAGAACTGATGAAGGCAGGGAATGATCTGTCCATCAAAGTCAAAATAGCGGATAAAAACTGGCCCAAGATTCGCGAGTGCAGAGCACTGGTTGAGAAATGGGCCAATGAAGAGCGCTGTATTTATGGTGTCAATACAAGCTGTGGCGGTCTGGTTGACTATCTCTTGCCCAGAGAGAGAGATAATGATTTTCAGAAAAACCTTGTTCGAAGCATTACCACCCAGGTGGGAAAACCATTTGAAGACTCAATGGTTAGAAAATTCATGATTGCAAGAGCCAATTCTCTGTGTCGTGGTTTTTCCGGAATCAAGGAAAAGAACCTGAAAATTTACCTGGATATGATCAATAAGCACGTTTTCCCGGTTGTCCCGAGAAAAGGATCCCTGGGTACCAGCGGTGATTTAGGTCCCCTCGGCTGTATTGCAAGTGTTGCCTTTGGCGAATGGAAAGCCGTCTATAAAGGGAAGGTCATGCCGGGAAAAGAAGCAATGGATGCTGCCGGTATTGAGCTCATGTATTTGAATGCCAAAGAAGGTCTTTCCCTTATCAATGGAACCTCCGGAATGGTGGGTCTTGCCTGCACGGTTATCTCGGAAGCGACAAACACATTGAAAAATTCCGATATTATTGCTGCTTTTGCCATTGAAACACTCATGGGACGATTTAATCCCTTTGATCCGATTGTACATGAACAAAAATATCACCCCGGCCAATATGCCACGGCACTGAACTTGACAAAGCTTCTTAAAGGAAGCGGACTGGCCATTGATGAGATCGAGCTCTCTTTAAAACTTCAGTCAACCCTCAAAGAGCACAAAGGGGTGTCTGTTGCGCACATCCCGGTTGAAGATGCGTATTCTATCCGGTGCACGCCTCAGTTTGTAGGGCCCACAAAAGAAGCGGTACAACATGCCCGTGAAGTTCTTCTAAGGGAACTCAATTCCAGTAATGATAATCCTTTGATTTTTACCGAACTGGATACCTTCTTTCACAATGGCCATTTTCATGGTCAGCCGATCTCTTTTGCAATGGATTGTCTGGGAATCGCAATGGTTAACCTCGGGGTTGTCAGTGACAGGCGCATTGACAGATTCATGGATGAGCACCACAGTACAGGGTTACCCCCCTTCCTCTGCAAAGAAGACACAGGTGTTCGTATGGGTCTTATGGGGGGTCAGTTCATGACGACCTCTCTTGTGGCAGAGAATAGAACCCTCGCTGTCCCTGCATCCATTCAGTCCATCACATCAACAGCAGATTTTCAGGATATTGTCAGTTTCGGTCTGATTGCCGGAAGAAAAGCTCGGAAGATTGTTGAAAATACAAATCATATTCTTTCTTTTGAATTGCTTTGCGCAGCCCAGGCAGCAGATATCAGAGGGCCTGAGAAATTGAGCCCTGCTGGCAAGATCATGTACAAAGCGGTTCGTGAAACCCTTGAGTATATGGATTATGACAAGGTGTATATTGATGACCTTGAAGAGCTTAAAAAGAGAATCGAATCCGGCGAGTTCGTAGAAAAGGTTGAAAAAGAAGTGGGCGAGCTTCTGATCGTTCATGAAAAAAATAAAGACTCAAAAAAATAAGACTTAAGGATTAAGACACCATGCCAAACGAAAAAACAGGGATTGAAGAACAGATTGAAAAGAAAATAAGAGATGCCTACCAGGAGAAATTCCCGGTTTCAAAAAAGCGTCATGAAGAACTGATCAATTATATTCCCGGTGGTGCAACCCGAAGTTTAAGTTATTTCAAGCCTTTTCCCATCCATATCGAATCAGGAGAAGGCGCCTTTGTCTTCTCCCCTGATGGACATAAGCTCCTGGATGTCACCAATGCCTATGGCGCCATTGTCCATGGGCATGGTGACCCGGATGTGGTCAAAGCGGTTCAGGCCGGGATTGTAAAAGGGTCCCAGTATTCAAGCCCCACCCAGGGTCAGCTCAAGCTTGCAAAACTTTTGTGCGAAAGGGTTCCGGGGTTTGACCGGGTGAGGTTTCTGAATTCCGGGACCGAAGCCACCCTTTTTGCCATGAGAACGGCCAGGGCATTTACAGGAAAAGACAAGATATTGAAAATGGTGGGCGGGTTCCACGGCACCCACGACAGCGTGGCCGCATCCACCAAGAAAAATATCATCACGGCCGGCATCCCCAAAGGCATGACCCAGGATATACTGGAAGTCAGTTTCAATGACTTTGATGCCGTTGAAAAAAAGATAAAGGAAAACGCATCTGAACTGGCCGCCGTCATCATGGAGCCTTTTCTTGGGGCCGGTGGAGTGGTGCTTCCCAAAAAAGGGTATCTGGAGCATGTGAGAAAAGTCACTGAGGATAATAACGTTCTCCTGATTTTTGATGAAATTTTTTCATTCAGGGTCAATACCGGCGGATGCCAGAAACTCTGGGGAGTCACCCCGGATCTGACAACGGTGGGCAAGGTTGTGGGCGGCGGGCTTCCCATTGGTGTGTTTGGCGGGAAAAAAGAAATCATGAATATTTACTGTCATGAAAATACCGATAAGCCTCTCTACCATTCCGGGACGTTCAACGGGTATGAAACCGTGATGCAGGCGGGCTATGCAGCCCTGTCCAAATATGATGAAAAGGCGGTGACTTATATCAACAGCCTTGGGGCAAGGTTACAGGAAGGTCTTTTGAAAAGTTTCAAGACCAATGGGTTAAAGATTCAGTCCAACCAGATTGGGTCCCTCTTGAACCTTCATTTTTACAATGAGCCCATCACAATGGCGGAACAGGTCCTGAAGTCGGAAGAAAAACTCCACGCACTCATGCATTTATCTCTCTTGAATAAGGGTGTGTTTAATATCCCGAGGGGCTTGTTTATCCTGTCAACCGCCATGACAAACAAGGAAATAGATTTCCTGATTGAAAAAATAGATGAAACCTTAAAAGAATTGTTGCCA
The DNA here is from genome assembly GCA_020048635.1 of Desulfobacula sp. Lineage (GTDB taxonomy): Bacteria > Desulfobacterota > Desulfobacteria > Desulfobacterales > Desulfobacteraceae > Desulfobacula. The sequence goes on from JAIFMF010000143.1 coordinate 13,443, forward strand.
TTAATAAAAGAAAAATATAACCATTTACTCTCATAAAAAGGTTAATTTCCAAAAAGAGAAAATAAATGGTTCTGGACAAAATTGACAAACAGATTTTAAACACGCTTCAGGAAAATGGAAAAACGACCAATTCCAAACTGTCTAAAATCGTCGGAATTTCAGCCCCTGCAACGCTTGAGAGAGTTAAAAGACTTGAGCTTGCAGGGGTTATTTCACATTTTACGGCTGTCCTGGACCCCGAGAAAATCGGGTTTTCCATCATGGCCATGGTGAGTATCAGTTTAAGTTTGAGCAGCCTGTCCTCAGTGGCTGCCATAAAAGATAGATTTAAAGAGCTGGAAGAAGTGGTGGAGTGCTACCAGATTGCAGGCGCCAATGACTTTGTTCTCAAGGTGATTGCAAAGGACATAAAAACCTACGGGGAGTTCATGAACAAAAAACTCACCCAGATCGAAGGCATCCAGATCATCAAATCTTCTTTTGTCATCGATAATGTCAAGGAAAAGAAAATGTTCATTCTTGACCTGAATGAAGAATACGGAGTTTAGGAAACATTTAAATTTATACAACAGGAGAAGCAAACAATGGATAACAAAATAATCATAACCGCTGCTGTTACAGGTTCTGTTCATATTCCCACCATGAGTGATTACCTCCCCATAACTCCTGATCAGATCGTGGAGGATGCAGTCAAGGCCCATGAGGCCGGTGCCGCCATTGCCCATATCCATGTGAGAAACCCGGAAAATGGCTTGCCTGTATCAGACCCGGCCCTTTTCATGGAAGTCTGCGGTAAGATCAAGAAAAGATGCAATATCATTCTTCTTCCCACTACCGGCGGCGGTATGAACCAGACCACGGAAGAAAAACTCATTCCCATAAAAATGCTCAAGCCTGAAATGTGCTCTTTTGACCCGGCCCCCTTTAATTTCGGTATTTTCCAGATTGCCGGCCGTTTCAAGGAATATAAATATGCCTGGGAAAAGGACTATCTTGAACTCTGCAAGAATGTCACCTTCAGACCGACCTTTAACGACGATCTCATCTATGGAAAAACCTTTCTTGAAATCGACACCAAGCCGGAACTGGAAATCTATGAACTGGGCCATATCTCCTATGTCAAATGGCTCCTGGAAGAAAATATGTTAAAAGCACCGGTTCATCTTCAGTTCGTTTTCGGGCCCATGGTGGGATGGATGGTGCCGTCTGTCAAGCACCTGGTGCTCATTTATGATGAGGCAAAAGAAGTCCTGGGCGAGAGCAATTTCACATGGTCTGTGGCTGCTGGCGGCAGATACCAGATTCCCATCACCAGCACGGCCATGGCCATGGGTGCACAGAATGTCAGGGTAGGGCTTGAAGATTCCGTATATGCTGGCAAAGGCATCATGGCAAAGGCCAGCGCCGACCAGGTCAACATGATCAAACGGATCGCCAAAGAGATGAGTCTTGAACCGGCCACCTCTGATGAGGCAAGACAGATTCTCAAACTGAAAGGGCTGGATAAGGTTGCTTTTTAGTAGAGTTGTTAAAAGCAGATTTCATTTGACGGAAATAATATAGAATAAATAAAGGAGACTTCATTGAATTATTCAGGTTACGCTTCAATTCATGCTCGGCATATTCCTGATAAGGTTTGCCTGATCGAAAGAACCCCGGCAACGGGAGGAAGGCGATCCTTTACCTGGAAGGAATTTAATGACGAGATCAACAGAACATCTAATTATCTGGCAAAGGAACTGGGGGTCAGGCACGGGGATTTTGTCATGCATCTCCAGAAGGATTCTCTGGAATGGCTGGTCACCTATTATGCCATTATCCGCCTGGGGGCCGTGGTTGTCCCATTGAATTTCCGGTTTGAAACATCTGACATCCTTTATGCCGCCGAAGTCTGCAAACCCGATGTTTTCATTCTCGGCTCAGAGTTCTTAGGGGTTGTCCAGCCCGGGCAAAAAAATCTGTCAACCATCAGAAAATATATCTGTGTCGGTAAAGATGTTCCAAAAGACATGATTGATTTCAAAACCATCCAGGCCTATCCGGACACATCCGATGCCCTCGTGGAAGTTGACCGGGACCATGATCTTGCCATGATGTTTACCTCCGGCACCACAGGAAAGCCCAAACCCGTTCTTCATACCCATTTTTCCATCAATAATACGGCCATGGGCAACGGCATGACCTATTTCGTCCAGAAAGATGATAATTACCTGTTCTTTTTACCCTTGTATCACAGCGGCACCATGTTTTTATGGGCTCCCTTTTATGCTACAGGCGCAACTGGAACGATCATCAGGGATTTCCGTGATCCCAAATGGATCATTGAAGCCATTGCCGAAGAAAAATGTACGGACATGCTCTTTGTGGTTCCCATTGGTATTGCCGTGTTAAATGCCATTGCAAAGGGTGATCTCAAACTTGAGAATTATGACCTTTCTTCCTGGAAATACATGGAAATCGGTGCCCAGCCCGTACCCTTTGATATCATGAAGATGCTGGTTGAAAAGTTGCCCTGCGGGGTATCCAATATCTACGGTATCACCGAGGGCGGCGGCGGGGGCTTGTTTAATCTGTATCCCGAGGATGTTCTGAAAAGACCCGGCTCCATCGGAAAACCCACATTCGGGGTTGAAGCCAAAATTGTCGACCCTATAGGAGAAGAACTCCCTGACGGCGAGGTCGGAGAGTTGATATTCAGAACCCCCAGGATGATGCGGGAGTATTATTCAAACCCTGAAAAAACAAAAGAAACCATAAAAAAGGGTTGGCTTTATACCGGAGATTTACTAAAGAAGGACAAAGAAGGGTATTTTTATATTGTAGACCGGATGAAAGATATGGTCACCAGCGGGGGTGAGAATATTTTCCCGGTTGAAATTGAAGATGCCCTCATGGATCATCCCGATATTGATGATGTTGCATGTATCGGATATCCGGATGAAAGACTGGTGGAAATTGTGCTTGCCGTGGTTCAGGTGAAAGAAGGAAAACATCTGACTGAAGAACAGGTGATCGAATTTGCAAAATCCAAACTGTCTCTTTATAAGGTGCCCAGAAAAATCCTTTTTGATCGAGTACCGAGAAATCCCACAGGAAAGCTCATGAAACCGCAACTCAGGGAAAAATACACAGGTCGAAAGGAGGCATTTAAAAAATTAGATTAAATAATCTGTTTTGCTTGACTTCCTATTGAACTGAAAATACGCTGCTGTTGAGCTCGAATAGTAAAGTGACAATTAGTTTGATTCCAAAAGTTGAAACAGGTGCAGGCCATTTTGGCTTGTACCACCATTTATAAACTTAACGTTAAAGGAAAGGAACTAAGTTATGAAGCTGAAAAGATTTTTAGTGTTATTGCTTGTGTTGGTGGTCGGATCATTTATGTTTACCGCCCCGGTGTTCTCAGAAGAAGCAAAACCGGATCCCCTTGCCAAATGGGCCCCCACATTTGATCCCAAAGGCGCAAAATTCAAATGCGTTGTTTCAAACGTGTCCACACCGGCCCTTGTCGGAACCTATGCAGGCTTTGAAATCCGCGATGAACTCTGGAAAAGGACCAACGGTCAGATTTATTTAGACTATAAACCTTTATCCATCCTGGGCGGTGAAGTCGAAGTCCTCAACATGGTCCAGATGGGTGCAGTTCAGGGTATCAGCGTCAGCTCCGTTGCCTCCACCAACCTCGGACCCCGGTTCGGCGTTGTCAACCTGCCTTTCCTGGTAGACTCCTTTGCAAAACTGGATAAATTCGCCGCCAACAAAGTGCTTTTTGATCATTTTCTCATGGCAGCCGATCATCAGGGCATGACAGCCCTTGATATCACCGGTTACGGAAATTATGGCTGGGCCACCAATAACCCTGTCAGAACCATTGACGATGCCAAGAAAGTAAAGTTCAGAATCGCAGAAGCCGCGGTAAATCAGCTTTCCTATAAAAACTGGGGATTCAACCCGGTTTCAATGCCCTGGACCGATGTTCAGGTGGCTCTGAAACAAGGCGTTATCGATGGTATTGATCATACCCCGGCGGTTTGTAACCTGACAAAGAAATTTGAAGTGGCCAAGAATTTTACCCAGCTCAATTATGCCCAGGGTCTTTTTATCTGGCTCTTTAACAAAGCATGGCTGCAAAGTCTTCCCCAGGATTTGAGAGAGACCTTTATTAAAACCGTAAACGATGTCTGTGCTGAGAACAGAAAAAGAACCGCACCCTGGGAAGAAGAACAGATCACCGCTTCCAAGGCTGCCGGCGTGGAATTCATCAAATTGTCCGATGCCGATATGAAAACCCTGAAAGATAAGAGCAAAGGCACCTATGACACCTATGCCAAGGAAATCAACCAGATTTACCCTGGCGACAAATACAAACCGGCCAATTACCTTCAGGAAGTTATGGATTTCCTGAAATAATCTGTAATTCAGTCACTAATAATTAAAAAGAATAGGACCTGGTTTATGATTGGAAATATTTCAAAAAAAATCGATACATTCTTGACCCACATCGAAGAATGGAGTCTTTTTATTATTGTTATGGTGTCCCTGATCGCGCTGTTTGCCAATGTGGTGTTGCGGTATGGATTCAGCTATACCCTGGCCTGGAGCGAGGAGCTGGGGCGTATTGCCATGGTGTATACCACCATGCTGGGAACCAGCCTTTCCGTGAAAAGAGGGGCTGTGATACGGATCGATGCTTTGGTTCAGATTGTACCCAAGCTTAAACCAGGTCTGACATTTTACTCCAATATCCTGATGATGTTTTTTTCCGGGATGATGATCTATTACGGATATACCATGACCCTGCTTCAGTATACCACCCATCAGAAAACCATCATCATGCAGATCCCCCTTGTGATTGTCTACGCCATCATGCCGTTGATGGGCATCATGACCTTGATCCGGACAATACAGGTATTGGCCGATGACATTAAAAATCTCAGGAAGAAGGAATAGGGGGAAGCAAAATGACATCAAACGACGCTATTATTATGGTGATCCTCCTGGGTTGCCTCATTTCTTATGTACCGGTTTTTTTAAGTCTGTTTATTGCTTCCACCGTGGGGTTTTTGTTTTTCCTGAACATGCCTCTCGGCATGATGACCCAGACCCTGTTCCGGAGCGTGGATAATTTCGGGCTCGTCGTGGTTCTGTTCTTTGTTCTCTGCGGCAATATCATGACCAAGGGGAAAATGGTGGAAAAACTCATCAGCTTTGCCAATTCCATGGTAAGCTGGCTGCCGGGCGGGCTCGGCATGGCCGGTGTCATCGGATGCGGTCTTTTCGGCGCCATTTCCGGGTCTACTGTGGCCACGGTGGTGGCCCTGGGCGGGTTTATGATCCCGGCTCTGCTGCGTAACGGATACGATGAAGATTACACCATTGGACTCATGACCACTTCCCCGAATCTCGGCATCATCATCCCGCCGAGTATCAGCATGATTTTTTATTCCATGATCAGCAACGTGTCCCTGGAAGGGCTGTTTCTGACCGGGTTTATCCCTGGCATTATCATTATTATCTGTGTCTGTATCTATACCTATGTGAAGTACAAGGACCGAAAAGATATCAAACGGTTGCCGAGACCTGGGTTTAAAGATCTGATCGGCATTTTCAAGGACGGCTTCTGGGCCATCATGCTGATCCTGATCATCTTTGTCGGTATTTTCACAGGCGCTTTTACGGCCAATGAGGCTGCGGTTGTGGCCAGTGTCTATGCTTTTTTTGTGGAGCTGGTCATTTACAAATCCATGAGTTTTAAAGATGTCAAAGATGTCTGTGTCAGTTCAGCCCTGACCACGGCCACCCTGCTGCTCATCGTGGCCTGTGCCACGGTTTTCGGACGCTACCTGACCTTTGAAAACATCCCCAACCGGGTGGCGGAACTGGTCATCGGCAGCATTCATTCCCCCTGGGTTTTTCTTTTGGCCATGAATATCCTGCTCCTGATCGTCGGCATGTTTATGGATATCATCTCGGCCACCCTGATCCTGGGGCCGGTTTTTCTGCCCCTGCTCAGTGCGTTTAATGTGGACCCCATGCATTTCGGGCTTCTCATGACCGTGAACCTGGCCATCGGGTACTGCACCCCGCCCATGGGGGTCAGCCTTTTCGTTGTCGGCGCCATGACCAAGAAGGATATTATCTATATTACAAAGGCGTGCATGCCAACCATGCTTATCCAGATTGCCGTATTGTTCTTTTTAACCTATATGCCGGATCTGGTTCTTTTTATGCCAAAGCTTTTCGGATTTCATCAATAAAGCCGGAAGCGATATCGGGATAAATAACCAAGGCCGGTATTCAACAGTGTATGATTGCTGCTGAACACCGGCCTTTCTGTTTTTTTTCATTCTTTTGCAGGACCATGATTTCACAATTCAATAACCGGTTTTTCCTAATAATTTTTCCGGTTTCCTTGACAAAATGCAGGTTCTTCATTTATGTTCGACAAGTTTTTATTGGTAAGGACATATTTAACCCTTAACAGACAGGAGTAACGAATGGACGGAACGGACAAGATACTGGTGCTGATTATTGCAATCGTATGCTATGCCCTGGCCCTGAGTCGTAAAATCAATATTGCCTATGCTTCTCTGGGAGCTTCGGCAGTGTTGATGATTTTAGGATTATTGACGCCTGCTGATGCTTTTTTCAATGCCATTAACTGGGATGTGCTGGGGATTTACTGGGGATTTATGATGGTCTCCTATGTGTTTATGAAAAGCCGTATGCCTGAACTCATTGCCAACCGTATTTTATGCTATGTAAAAGTGGAACGCTGGGCCATATTGTCCTTATGCGCTGTAACCGCATTTTTATCCGCCCTGATGGAAAATGTGGGTGTGGTGCTGATGATGGCGCCCGTGGCCATTGCCATCAGCAAACGCATGGAATCATCGCTTTTTCATTATCTTATCGCCATTGCCGTCAGTTCCAATGTGGTTACCACCATCTCAATGGTGGCTGATCCGCCCGCCATTATCCTGGCCATGGCGACCGGCATGAAGCCCATGGATTTTTATTGGTTTTTAGGGAAAATCGGTCTTGGCACCATCACTTTTTTTGGCGTGCTGGTGGCCATGGCAACCCTCCTCTTTCAATTCCGCTGGATGAAAAAAGTCGTAGATGTAACCCGAGAAGACATCCCGGCCACCAAAGGCGCTTCCATTCTTTTCTTCCTGGGGGTGGGAACCTTGATCATCGGTCCTGAATTTGGTCTTCGCCCGGGGTTTGCAGGGTTTGGTTCCGGTCTGGTCGCCTGTTATATGGGCCGTGAATATCTAAAGGAAATGGTGACCGAATTTGACTGGAATTCTCTTTTCTTTATTGTGGGTATTTTCATGGTGATTCATACCCTCAGCAACTCAGGCCTTCTGGACGATCTGGGGAAATTTATGGTGGGTAAGGGAGTCGACAGTCCCACCGGTCTTCTGGCTTTTTTGACCTGGATATCCGTGGCATTCTCCGCCGTCATGGACAATGTGCCCTATACCATCCTGATGATCCCGGTCTGTAAAAGCCTTGCCGCTTCCATCGGTATCGCAGCCTGGCCCTTGCTCTATGGCATGATCATCGGTACGGGGATCGGGGGTAATATCACTCCGGTGGGAGCCACTGCCAATGTGTTTGCCTGTGGTGTTCTGGAAAAGCACGGATACAAAGTCAACCTGATTGAATACATGAAAATCAGCGTTCCTTTTTCCGTGGCAGCCGTGCTTACCGCCCATATCCTGATTCAGATCATCTGGATCTGATGGGTTTAGCATAAATATGATTTGAAAATGTGACCTGCGGGGACTGAAGTTTCCCGCAGGTCATGGCTGGATATCCCCATCAACGGGTTACCCACTTTTTGGGTTACCCGGTTCTGTTTATTTAAGGGTATTAAACCCCTTTGTTGATAAGGTCTTTATCGTGTTTCAGTCTTTCCTGGATACCCCTTGAAACCTGCCAGGTTTTTTCAAAATCATTCCAGAATTCCTTGTTTTCATTTTTCCAGCCTTTGCCGAAACGCTGATTAAAATGATTCCCCAGTTTTTCAAACAAGAGTTTCCAGGCCGGTTTCCCCTTGCTTTGCTCTCCCATCAATTCATCAATTAAGGTATCCAGCTCGCTTAAATGTTCTTTGGAAAGATAGGAAACCGCGCCTTTTTTGATGGACTGCATCAAAGACTCCGGGTTCATGGAATTGGCAGTCAGCATAATCGCGGGGATATTTCTTTCCACGCATTCTTCCAGAAGTTTAATCCCGTTAACCCCCATGATATCCAGAATGGCAAGATCATACTGGGTTTTGCTGATCTTTTCCGATGCAGATTCATAATCCTGGGCAGTATCGACTTTTGCCAGGTTCAGAATTTCCTGTATGGTTTCGATGACATCTTTTTCATCATCAACAGCCAGTATATGTTTCCCTTTTAAAAAAGAGGTGGGTGAAGTCATTTTGTTTTCTCCTTTATACAATGTATTAAAAAAGGTTTTTACTCTATTTATCTTTTTAAAATTTTGTTGATACCCATAAAATGATCATAAATGTTAATCTAATGATTAGTTTTCCCTAAGAAAAGAAAGTAATTGAAATTATAGAAAAAGTCAAGCTATTCCATGGGTTATGGCCAAAATAAGTTTCTATAATTTCATTGCCTTTAAAAAAAGATTGGCTTAAACTGAGCAGGTATTAATCTGTTTCCAATGAAAAATTTTTATAACTGGTGAAAAATGATAGACTTTTTAAAACACATGCCAAAGGCAGAACTTCACATCCATATTGAAGGGTCACTGGAGCCGGAACTCATGTTCAGGCTGGCGAAAAAAAATTCTATTCCACTGCCCTTTGATACCGAAGAACAGCTCCGGGCGGCTTATCAGTTCAGCGATCTTCAATCTTTTCTCACTATTTATTATCAAGGCGCAGGGGTGTTACGGACAGAAGAAGATTTCTATGATATGACCCGGGCTTATATGGAACGGTGTCATTCACAGAACATCATCCATACGGAAATATTTTTTGATCCCCAGACCCATACGGATCGCGGCATTGATTTTGGAATGGTTGTTGCTGGAATCTGCCGGGCATTGGATGAGGGAAAAAAGAAATTCAATATCAGCAGTCACCTGATTCTCTGTTTTTTGCGACACCTGGGCCCGGCTTCTGCAATGAAGACCCTGGATCAGGCCATGGCATATAAAAATGAGATTATCGCTGTGGGACTTGATTCTTCAGAGCTGGGATTTCCACCGGACCAGTTTAAAGAGGTATTTGAAAAAGCACTGGATAAAGGCTTTCTGACCGTTGCCCATGCCGGGGAAGAAGGCCCCCCGGAGTATATCTGGCAGGCCCTTGACCTATTAAAGGTAAAACGGATTGATCATGGGGTTCGCTGCATCGAAGACCCGGAATTGATGCGGCGTCTTCTTGAAGAACAGATCCCCCTGACGGTCTGCCCCTTATCCAATGTAAAGCTAAAGGTGTTTCATCAGATGAAGGATCACCATATCCTTTCCCTTCTTGAAAAAGGGCTTAAGGTGACGGTGAACTCTGATGATCCGGCCTATTTTGGCGGGTATCTCAATGAAAATTTCATGGCCCTGCACAAGGAGTTGGGAATGAACAAAAATCAGGCTGTAGCGCTTGCAAAAAATAGTTTTGAGGCCGGTTTTCTAAATCCTGAAGAAAAACGGACGGCTGTTCTTCGCCTTGAAGCGTATGCAAAAGGGTCAGAATAATTTCATTTGCAGGTCTGTTTTTTTATTGGTTTTCTTTTTTATCTCAGGCTCAGAAACCGGCCCCGCAGCCGGTGACGGCAAGGGAACCTCATTTTGGCAGAAATTAGGTTGCGGAAGTTCGGAATAAACGGCACGCAATGACTTTTTTGTCGTTTGAGTCACATCTGTCAGTTCATTGATGATGAGCTCTTCTTCCTGAAGGGTCATGACCGGAAATCCATAGGTGCGGTTCCTGTGTTTGATGGGTTTTCCCGCGGCCGTTCTTTCTGCAATAAAGGATAGATGGGCATTCAGCCGATTTTCAGTGATTTCCCCGGCAAGGCGGATAATATTGTTTTTTATCTCCATAATGGGATCCAGAAAGCCTGTTTCAATCTCACATCCAATACTGTTTCTGGCTGCTGTGATGGCCGCTGCCATTGTGGTTCCGGTCCCCATGAAAGGATCAAGGACAGTATCGTTTTTGACGGAATACATATTGATGAGTCGATACGCCAGCTCAAAGGGGAAGGCCGCACTTCTTTTTCTCAGCTCTTTATCATGAAGTTCCTGTCGGCTGCCTTTGATATCAAACCAGATGTCTGAGAAATAAAAATTTCTTTCTTCCCAGAAAATGGCGCTCTGCCGCCTGTGATGTTTTTCAGAAGCTTTTGTAAATTCTCGTTTTCCGCCTTTTCTCAGGACCAATATATATTCATGCTCCAGGGTCACATAGGCACCGGCCGGCAGCATTCCGGAGCCCATGAATTTATTGGGCGCATTGGTCTGTTTTCGCCAGATGATCGCGGGTAGAGCTGTAAATCCGATTTGAAGGAGATGCCAGAGAATTCGGGTATGGTTGGAATAAATTGCAAAATTCGATTGGATGGTTCTTACCGCATCCCCGATATTGATACAGGCAAAGCCGCCTTTTTTCAGGACTCTGAAAGCTTCGTCCCACACGGGGTCAAGCATCCTGTGCATGAGTTCAAACGCTTTTTGTCCCTCCCCATTTTTCAGGGCCATATCAACGGCTTTGTCTTGACCGGTAAAAAGGCCATCCCACATTTCAATCATGGGATAGGGGGGAGATGTGACAATGAGGTCGATGCTGTCGGATGGGATTTTATCCATCCTGGCTGCATCCTGTATCAGGATTGTATGGGTAGTTTCCATCACAGTTCTCCTGCTTTATAAGGGTAAAACCCGGAAGCTGAAATCCGAGGGCTGGATAAAAAGATTGACGATAATTCAGTGAAATTATATGTTGGGGAAAATTTATGTCAAGGTGAAAATCAAAAGATAAAGGACAAAGGGTGAATAAACCATTTAAAGCCGGTGTGATTCAGTTTGATGTGGAATGCGGTCGGGTTGAAGACAATCTCACAAAAATATCCGGATATCTTGAAACACTTGCATCTGAAAATGTTTCGCTTGCCGTTCTGCCGGAGATGTTTTCCTGTTCTTTTGATAATCAAAATTTAAAAGAGCATTCCGGATCAACACAAAACATCATTGAAAA
>JAIFMF010000118.1 GCA_020048635.1 Desulfobacula sp.
TGGTGGGCGCGGGTATTGGTATTTTCATGTCCCCCAACAACAGTGCTATCATGGGCACAGCTCCCCGTCACCAACTGGGCGTTGTTTCGAGTATGATGGCCCAATCCCGAACCTTGGGCCAGACTGTCGGCATTGCTGTCATCGGCGCCATCTGGGCCGGCCGTACTCTTTTTTATGCTGGAGCTGGAACCAGCGGTGGGGCTACCCTGGCGCCCATTGGCGCACAGATAGCCGGTTTACATGACGCTTTCCGAACCGCCGCGATTTTTACCATCATTGCTTTGCTGCTCAGTATCCGGGCGTATATTCAGGAAGCCCGCCAAACCGGTAAATAGGACAGGTCGTCTTAACTCTATGCTGAATCAGTCAATTCAATTTCGATAAAAATTATTTCACTATTGGTTTCTTGATAAGATTCTTGACAAAAAATGTTTGACATAATAATGCAAATGGAAGTTATTTGATAAATTTTTGTATTTTTATTTAGACAAAACCATTTTAGATTGGAATATCTTTTACGGTTATGTTTATGGGGCAAAATAAATCAGGGAATCAACAGGAGGTTATTAGCATGGCAGGATATAACATCAATATTTTCTTAAATGATGAACGATTAAAAAAAATTGAGGCCGCTCAACTGACTGATCAGGTCAAAGAAATCGACGGCAAAAAAGCAATTCAGGTTGCTTTCAGTGACAAGGAACACAAGAAGCTCATAAAAGGTTTTCCGAATCTGGTGTTTGATGCTTCGAACGGCTGCATCATTCCGGAAAATGCCGAAAACATCCTTTTTGACATTGTAATCAATGCCAAGACTGTTGATGTCATTAAATTTGCAATTATGAAAATTTACAACCCCCTTGCCGGAAAACCAATCCGTTCTGCATAAGATCAATAACGTATCAGAACCCTTTGTTATCAAATTAAATCCCATTGGAAAACAATCTTCCAATGGGATTTTTTCATTGATTTATAGAATACAATCATCTTGACCATCAAAAATTTATCATATAGCATGACGTAGACTTACCCTGACCATCTTTTAATACGAACCTCAGGGTATATTATTGGGGAAAGATAATTTGATATGGATATTGCATCATTTATCGGAATTATTTCCGGACTTTCATTAATCTTCAGTGCGATTTATTTAGGCGGCGCTCTTCACAATTTTATTGATATACCTGCCCTGATGATTGTTTTCGGCGGAACCCTTGCCACCACCCTTATCACATTTCAGTTCAAGGATGTAGTGGCGGCATTTAAAGCAGCCTATTTTGTTTTTTCCAAAGACAAAGAAGATCCCAATGATGCGGTTGCCATAATGATCAAACTCAGCCAGATCAGCAGGCGTCACGGGCTTCTTGAACTCAGCAAAATCAAGACGGATTCCTTATTCCTGAAAAAGGCCTGCGGTCTTCTATCCGACGGTTCTTCCGAAGAGGTAATCCGGGCAGCATTGTCCACTGAAATTCAATCACTTCAGATGCGGCATTTCATTGTCCAGGATGTATTCAGAAAAATGGCAATCTATGCGCCTGCTTTCGGCCTGATGGGAACCGTAATCGGTCTTGTACAGATGCTGAGCCTTCTCCAGGACCCGGCCAAAATAGGCCCTTCCATGTCTGTCGCCCTTTTGACAACCTTTTATGGGGCTTTATTGGCCAATTTATTTTTTCTTCCCATTGCCGGCAAACTTCGCTCAAGAACCGTAATTGAAAGCATGATTCTTGAAATCAAGCTGGAAGGCGCCATTTCCATCATCCAAAACAACAACCCGGTCATCATCTATGAAAAACTTTCCAGTTTTATTTCATCAAGACTGCGAAAACCCATGGCTCAAATGAATGTGAAAGAAGAAAAATGAGAGACAATGGCTTCTTCAATACTTTAATGACCGATGACGACAGCACCCCATGGCTTATCACCTATGCAGATCTCATGACCCTGCTGCTTGTTTTTTTTATTCTTCTCTACACACTCTCCTATAATGAAAAAGAAACTTACAAGAAAGCAGTTGAAACGATAAAAATAAAAGACAAAGAAAATCTTGTCAGCCTATCAGAATTGATCAAAATCCCTGGAATGCTGGATAGACAAATTACCCTTGAGGATGTTTCAGGGCTTAAATCCCGTGAAAAATCCCTGTTTGAAGACTTGACCCGGTTTACCCAGGCAAGCAGCGAAAAAGAAAATCTGTCAACCCGGTTTCTGGACGGCAAGATCATTATCAGTGTCAACGGCAAAGCCCTGTTCGGGTCCGGTTCAGCCTCTCTGCGCCCTTCCGCTGTCCCTGTTTTTAATGAATTGATTGATATCTTTTACGATTATCCGGACTATTCCATAAATATCAAAGGGCATACTGACAATATCCCTATTGCAACAGACATTTTTCCATCCAACTGGGAATTATCAGCTGTTCGAGCCACAACGGTTCTAAAATACTTCATCTCAAGAGGAATCGGTCCTGACCGGCTTACCGCCACCGGATATGGAGATGTCTTGCCGCTTTTACCCAATACATCGGAAGAAAACAGAACACAAAACAGGAGAGTGGAATTTGTTCTGGAAAAAAAAGAAGCCCGAAATTGAGTTCATCCATCATAACTCAGATGAACTGAGAAATGCTTTTCGGTATCGTTTTAAAAAGGGCCGGGGACTTACCATCAGGTTCAAGGGAAAAGAAGTTGCCATCCTTGATATCAGTGCAGGAGGCCTGTCATTTGAAAACCAGGGGTTTCAACCCTATGATGTGGACACCATACAACTTACGCTTGATATCCCGAATTTTATAGGGAATCCTTTATTTTCTGTCGGTCTGAGAATCCTGACCATTGATGAGGATCATCTCTGTCGTTGTATTTTTGAACAATGTTCCCTTGAACAATATGAGCTGATCCACAAATATGTTCTAGAGATGCAGAAAAATGATCTTGCACATTGACATGGATGCTTTTTTTGCCGCTGTCGAGCAAAGAGATAACCCTGCCCTTAAAAACAAACCCATCATTGTGGCTGGCAATTCGGAAAGAAGTGTAGTCTCCACTGCCAGTTATGAAGCACGAAAATTCGGAATCCGTTCTGCCATGCCGGTATTCCTGGCAAAACGGAAATGTGCCGACCTCATTATCGTCCCCGGCAATATGAAAAAGTACAAGAGTGACTCAAAAAGAATCATGGATATCCTATCTCAATTTTCTCCCCTGGTGGAGCCGGTTTCCATTGATGAGGCATATGTTGATATTTCCGGGTGTGAAAGGCTTTTCGGATCTTCGGAAGCAATGGCCCGGGCCATTAAAAAAAAGATTATGACCGAACTCTCCCTGACAAGTTCCATTGGCATTGCACCCATCAAATTTTTATCTAAAATCGCATCAGATATGAACAAACCGGATGGGTTAACGATTATCACAAAATCCGATGCCCCTCATTTTCTTGCTGCCCTTCCCGTCAAAAAAGTACCTGGAGTGGGAAGTGCTGCTATGAAACAAATGGATACAATGAACATCCAATACCTTGGCGATATCAAAAAATTCTCTCTTCAGATCTTAACCCAAAAGTTTGGGAAAATGGGCTCTCACCTTTTAGAGCTTTCAAACGGCATTGATATGTCAAAGGTTGAAACCGACTATACAAGAAAATCCATATCAAGTGAAACAACCCTGCCAAAAGATATGTCTGATTTTGAAACCATTAAAGGAATCATACTGGACCGGTCTCAAAAAGTCGGCAAGGAACTAAGAGAAAATCATTTTTTGTGTGAAACCATTTTCATCAAATTAAAATTTTCAGATTTTTCACAGGTTACCCGGAGTAGGACGCTGAATACACCTGTATGTTCCTCTGCTGCCATTTTTAATGAGGCCCTGGCCCTGTATCGAAAATTTGAATTAAAAAAGAAAATCAGGCTCGTCGGGGTGGGTGTAACCTCCCTCAAAGATAAAAACACGCCGATCCAGATGCAGTTGATAAAAGATGAGAGACTGCCTGAAAAACAATGGGAATCCGTTGACAGGGCCGTTGATTCAATTATAGAAAAATTTGGTAACGATATCATCAAAAAAGCCACGTTGAATGAACCCTATGATTAAAAGGAAACCCTATGAACACTCGTTTTTTCCTGGTGGCAAAAATCTTCTGGCTGCTCTGTTCTCCGGAATCCTTGCTGGTTATATTAACGCTCTCCTGCTTTTTTCTAATTTTTATAAAAGCTTATAAAAAGGCTAAGATATTAAGTGGTTTTTTATTTGTTTCAATCCTCATGATTTCGATTTTTCCCGTCGGAGACTGGCTTTTATATCCACTTGAAAAACGCTTTCCCCCGGCACATAAATTATCCGCACCCATTGACGGAATCATTATTCTGGGAGGTTCTGAAAAAATTTTTAACTCATTTGTCTGGCAACAGGTTGAACTGAATCAACATTCGGAAAGATTTTTTGCTTTTATCAAACTTGCAAGAGAATTTCCTTATGCCAGACATGTCTATACCGGCGGGACAGGTGATCCCCTGCTTCAAGAATATAAAGGATCTGTTGTGGCAAAACAGCTTTTTGAAGAACAAGGGCTTGATACTTCAACCCTTCTGTTTGAATCTGAGTCCCGCAATACGTTTGAAAATGCCGTGATGACCAAGAGAATGATCAATCCTGATCCGTCTGAAAGGTGGGTCCTGATCACCAGCGCTTCCCATATGCCGCGAGCTCTTGGCATATTTTACAAATCCGGGTGGCAGGTCATTCCCTATCCGGTTGATCACGATACAAATCCTGAAACCCTTTTCAAAATCACCTGGAATTTTTCCGGCAACCTCTCAAAACTGGATAGCGCAGTATATGAATGGATGGGTCTTTTTGTATACTATCTCACGGGAAAGACCTCTCATTTGTTTCCAGGGCCTTTGGACCTGTAGCAAGCCGGCAGAACATCCCTCCTTGATTTATATCAAGGACAACTGGATTTTCATGTGTTAGTGTCTCGCATATAAGTCAATGCCTTTTATGGATCGGGAAGGAGATGTCATATGGATAAGATTGTGATCAATGAAACTTCTGGAGAATTTTCAAAACAAGTCGAAAAACTGAGCCATGCAAATCTAAGCCGTTGCCTGCATTGTCTTGCCTGCAGCGGAGGATGCCCTTTTGCCGAAGATATGGAATATCTTCCCAATACCATCATCCGGATGATTCAATTCGGATTAAAGGAAAAAGTCTTGAAAAGCTCAACTATATGGCTGTGTGTGGGTTGCAATACCTGTTCCATGGAATGTCCCAATGCCGTCGATATGGCTGCGATCATGGATTCGCTAAGGCAAATGGCAATTTCTGAACATAGCCTGATTGCTGAGCCGGGTATTTTATCCTTTCACAACGCCGTAGTTGATTCAATCTTCCGTCATGGGCGAACACATAAGCTTGAAATAATGATGAAATATAAATTTTCTCAAAAAGATCTTTTTTCAGATATGGATCTTGGGTTAAAAATGCTGGCCAAAAAAAAGCTGGATCTTCCTCCACCCACAGCATAAATAAAACGCTTGCGCTTTCCCTTGCGGCAAGGAACCTTTTCCTTGCACCTGAACATAAGCCCATGTTGATCGCCTGCCCCGGATGCTATCTAAGGCTGAGTCAGGCAAAAATGGAATTAAAGGATTCAAAAGAAAAACAAAAAACCTATGAAACTCTTTTTGATAAACCCTATCAAAAGGACATTCAACTGCTTCCTTTCTTTGAATTGCTGGTAGAGATGAGTAACGAAGGATTATTGAAAGGTCTGGGCGGAAAGCTCAAGGGATTGAAAATAGCCCCTTATTATGGCTGCATGCTGGCAAGACCGCCGAAAATGAACAAGCAGAAAAATCACTATGGCCTCATAGAAAAAACCATGGCCTCTTTAGGGGGTGAACCAGTTCAATGGCCTTTCTTGTCCACCTGCTGTGGGACTTTTTTGTCCGTAAGCAGACCAGAAATTTCGACAAAACTAGTCAACCGAATCATGCAGGGTGCCATAAAATCCGGAGCTGAATGCATTGTTACAGCCTGTGCCATGTGTCATCTGAACCTGGAGATCCGGTGCAGACCGGAAAACCAGTTGCCGGTCTTCCATTTTTCAGAACTTTTGTCTCTGGCTCTTGAAGGAAATGGATCCAAGGGCTGGTTTAAACGGCATCTGATCAACCCTCAATCCCTGATGGAAAAAAGACACCTTATCCCGTTTGTCCAGGGTTAACAAAACCAGGAATCATTTTTTATCCTGCTTCTTTAATACAGCCTTCAGCGTCGCGGAATGAACATCCGCCGCCATGTGGACCGGGCTTTTTCCCCATAAGGGGTCCCATGCGGCCGGATCAGCCGAGCAGACAAACTGAACCTCAAGGCCGAATCGTGTCAATGCCTCTTCAATGGGCAGGCCCTTCATTTCTTCAGCCGCATGCCAGGTGGCCCCGCAGGGCGCCCCTCTCAATACCCGGATGTCTTTAATCACACCCTTTTCCGTGGTCACTTCAATTTCAGGTGTTCCAAAAGCCTCTCCATACTCTCCAAGACAGACCTGTCTTGAAAGGGAACATCAGGTGGGTGGGCAGATGGCCCGGCCCCGGGTATGTTTTTTTCCAGAAGCAATGACCGGGATATTCAGCTTGTCACAGAGAATGCTTAAATCTTCTGAAAGATCCCGATTTTTAAGAAAATCCATGACAAGGTCGGCCTCCAGAGTCTCCGGAAGGTAAGGAGATGTATCATCCAGAACCGGCGGCAGGGAAATATCTATATCAAAGGTCTCAATCATGAACTTCCCCTGCCCGAATTCCTTGATGCCTTCTATTTTTGCTCTTCCGGACCCATTCTGCTGAAATACAATTATTTTCTGCATGGCTTAAAATCCTAAATCTTCATTCACAAGGATGATCTTGATCCTGTTTTTTGTAAAACTTTTTTCTGTGATTGTCCAGTAGTTGCAGATCCTGTCCGGACTGCTGCAATCCTGGCAGACCCCGGTTTCCCGGCAGGGCGTTTTTTTATCCAGATTCATGGAATTCACAGGAGCTGCATAGGTTTTGATCCGGATCATAGCCTCTTCAAGATCCCCGCATATTTTATTTCTTCCAATGATCAGAAGCACGTTTTTAGGCCCCCACATGATGGCCGCCACCCGGTTTCCGACCATATCCAGGTTCACAAGCTGCCCTGCTTCCGTAACGGCATTGGTGCCGGTGATAAACAGATCCACCATCATAGATTTTCGTCTTAAGTCCATCATTCCCTCTTTTGAAAGGCCTTTGTCAAATGTATTGAGAACCTCAATATCCGGCCGGTCTTTCAGCTCATGGAAAAGAC
>JAIFMF010000042.1 GCA_020048635.1 Desulfobacula sp.
CTGATGACAAATCCCTGGTTTCATCGCTGATAGTCAAGGGAAATCATTATAATTAGAGCATTGTAAGGCTCTTTTGGAATTCCTCATACAGTAATCTTTAATGCTTGACATAAAATTAAGGGGAGTTTATATCCTTCTAACAATTTATTTAAAGAAAATATGATAATTTTAAGATATCAATAATAACAAAATATGGATTTAAAACAGTCACTTGATCGAAATAGAGAATCATTCATAAAAAAATGGTTCCAGGCAACAATCGATACATATCCTCCGCAGACGGCAAAGATATTGGGTAAAGATTCCAATCGATTCGACAACCCCATCGGCGCTATCACCCATGAAACAGTTACGGCCGTATTTGATCTCATTATCAATGATTTCACATCCGAATCCCTTGAAAAAAAGCTTGACCCCGTCATTCGTATCAGGGCGGTACAGGCTTTTTCGGCAAGCGACGCCGTCAGCTTTGTTTTCGCATTAAAGGATATTGGGGACGCCCTTCTGGATGCCGGTATGATAAGAGAATTTGACAGACTTGTTGATCAGATTGCGCTTGCATCATTCAACAGGTTTATGAAATGTAGAGAAGAAATATTCCTTTTAAAGGCCACGGAAAGTAAAAGACGTATCCACCGGGCTTTTGAAAGGGCGGGTTTAGTAGCCGAGCTGACGGAAGAAGACCTCCTTGGCTCAAAAAATCTTTAACATGTTTGGCGGAGCTCTGAAGTTTTGCCAAACATCAACTCATGAGGTGGTTATAATATGAATCAAAAGTACTTGATCCCCCTGACAACTGTTTTTCTGCTCTTCTTAGTAGCATACACAGGGGTTGAGGGAGCAGGGCTTCATCAGGTCTTCGGGATTTTCATCCCGTATCTGGCGGTTCTTGCCTTCCTGGCCGGGTTTGTCTATAAAGTGCTGGGATGGGCCTCTTCTGCTGTTCCGTTCAGGATTCCCACAACCTGCGGACAACAGAAATCTTTGCCCTGGATAAAACAGAACTGTATTGATAACCCTGATACTTCAACAGGTGTACTGTTACGAATGGTTCTTGAAATTTTTCTGTTCAGATCCCTTTTCAGGAACACAAAAGCAGCCTTTAACAAAAATGAATCCAACACGCTTTCCTATTCCTGGGAAATTTTCCTCTGGTTAGGGGCACTTGCCTTTCATTATTCCTTTCTGGTAGTAATTTTAAGGCATTTTAGATTTTTCACATCCCCGGTGCCTTCCTGCCTCAAATTTCTTGAATACATGGATGGTATTGTACAACTGGGGCTCCCGGGACTCTTCATCTCCGGCGCAGTCCTTCTTCTCGCAACACTATTCCTGCTTGCAAGAAGAGTTCTTGATGCCAAGGTGACCTATATCTCCCAGGCAGCCGATTATTTCCCTTTGTTTCTGATTATCGGGATCGCTGCATCAGGTTTATCCATGAGATATTTCACCAAAGTTGACATTGTCGGCATTAAAACGCTTACCATGGGGCTTGTGACCTTCAGCCCGATTATTCCCGAAGGTGTGGGCGGTCTTTTTTATGCCCATCTTTTCCTGGTGAGTATCCTTTTTGCATATTTCCCGGCCAGTAAACTCATGCATCTGGGCGGAATCTTCTTAAGCCCGACAAGAAATATGGCAAATAATACCCGTGCAAAAAGACATGTTAACCCCTGGAACTATGATGTGAAAACCCATACGTATGAAGAGTATGAGGATCACTTCAGAGAAAAAATGATTGAAGCCGGTTTGCCGGTGGATAAAGAGGAGTAATCAATGTCTAACGAAATAAAACCGGATGAACTATTAAATAAGATAGATTATGCCCCGGCATCTGGAAACTGGATGGATACAACCGGTTCCGTTCAGATCAGACCGGGTATGTACTGTTATGCGGCAAAGGCTGAAAGTGTTCAGACATTAAGCCTGCCCAATGCAAGACCCTGGAACCCGCTTGAAGAAGACTGGAAACTCCCGGACAACTGGCAGGAAATCATCTTTCAGGCCATGAAGGAACGCCTGGAAAGATTTAGAACCTTTAAAGTCTTTATGGATATCTGCGTCCGTTGCGGCGCCTGTGCTGATAAATGCCATTTTTTTCTTGGAACGGGCGATCCCAAAAACATGCCGGTATTAAGAGCCGAACTTTTAAGATCCGTATACCGGAACGATTTTTCCACAGCAGCCAAGATCCTGAGTAAAATACCCGGTGGAAAAGCACTGGCCGGTGCCAGACCCATGACCCTGAGCGTATTGAAGGAATGGTGGTATTATTTCTTTCAGTGCACCGAATGCAGACGGTGTTCCGTGTTCTGTCCCTATGGCATAGACACGGCGGAAATCACCATCATGGCCAGGGAAATTTTCAACCTGCTGGGTTTGAATATCGACTGGATCGCAACCCCGGTGTCCAATTGTTTTAAAACCGGAAACCACCTTGGGATTCAGCCCCATGCCTTTAAAGACATGCTGGAGTTCTTTGTGGAAGATATTGAATCCTTAACCGGAGTCAATTGTACGCCGCAATTCCAGAAAAAAGGAGCGGATATTCTTTTCATCACCCCTTCCGGAGACGTGTTCGCAGATCCCGGAACCTATACCTGCCAGGGATATCTGATTCTGTTCAAGTATCTTAAAGATAAATACGGGCTGGATGTAACCTGGAGCACCTATGCATCCGAAGGTGGCAATTTCGGTTTCTTTACCTCCCATGAAACCATGAAACGCCTGAATGCAAAAATGTATGCCGAAGCCAGACGTCTCGGGGTCAAATGGATTCTCGGCGGGGAATGCGGTCATATGTGGCGCGTCATCCATCAGTATATGGATACCATGAACGGCCCTGCCGATTTCCTGGAAATCCCGAAGAATCCCATTACCGGTACGGTATTTGAAAATGCGGCATCCACAAAAATGGTGCATATCACGGAATTCACGGCTGATCTTATCAAACACGGAAAACTTGAACTGGATAAGAGCCGGAATGCGGATCGGATCGTAACCTTCCATGATTCATGTAACCCGGCAAGGGGAATGGGTCTTCTGGATGAGCCACGATATGTGATTCAGAATGTATGTGACAATTTCTATGAGATGCCTCCGAATACAATCCGTGAACAGACCTTCTGTTGCGGTTCAGGTTCCGGTCTTAATGCCGGTGAAAATATGGAACTTAGAATGGCTGGCGCTCTTCCAAGAGCCAATGCACTCAAATATGTCCATAAAAAATTCGGCGTAAACACCCTTGGCACCATCTGCGCCATTGACAGGGCTACTTTGACAACCATGTGCGAATACTGGGTACCGGATGTACAGGTATATGGCGTTCATGAGCTGGTCGGCAATGCATTAATTCTACCGGGTGAAAAGAAACGAACTGAAAATCTGAGGCTTGAACCCATGACAGGATTCGAGGAGGAAGACGATGAATAAAAATATGATCATCACGGGCCTTATCATTTTTGTTCTGGCCGTGCTCTCGCCCTTCTGGTTCAATATAATTACGACCATTGAGGCTGCACCAAAACCAGAACTTCTGGGCAACGCCAAGGAAGAAAAAAAATGCGTCCTGGAAAAATATGACATGAGAGCCAATCACCCGTCGCTCCTGGATGAATGGAGAGATTCAGTGGTCCGGGATTCGGACAGGCAATACAAGGCTGCCAACGGCCATACCTTTGAAATGAGCCTTTCCACTGGTAAGAATTCATGTCTGGGATGCCATGAAGACAAAGCAAAATTTTGTGACAGTTGTCATACCTATGCTTCGGTTGATCCCTATTGCTGGGAATGTCACACTAACCCCAAGGAGATAAAATGATGGAAAAAAGCAGAAGAAGCTTTCTAAGAGTAGCGGGTATTGCTGCCATCGGGTTGGGTGTTTCTCCGGCAATGAATTTTGCTTCATCTGACTCTAACGGCGCAGCCGTTGCGGTTAAAGGCAAAAACGAACAGGCACTTATTGCCAAGCGTTGGGGCATGGTCATTGATACGAGCAAGCTCAATAAAGAAATCAATGAAAAAATGATTGAAGCCTGCCATAAAGCCCACAATGTTCCGGATTTCAACCATGAGGTGGATAAGGGAAAATACCCCAAGACAAGACCCGTCAACCACAAACAGGAGATCAAATGGATATGGGAGGAGCATTTTCCCTATGCATTTCCTGATAAGGAAGATGAGTTCCTGGCAGAAAAATTTCATGACCTGCCCTTTCTTGTGACCTGTAACCATTGCAAAAATGCTCCCTGCGTCCAGGCATGCCCTACAAAGGCAACCTTTAAGCGTGAGGACGGCATCGTTATCATGGACTTTCACCGGTGCATCGGCTGCCGATTCTGCATGGCTGCATGCCCCTATGGTTCAAGGAGTTTTAATTTCAGAGATCCGAGACCCTTTATTGCGGAAACGAATCCGGATTTCCCCACCCGAAGCAAAGGGGTTGTTGAAAAATGCAATCTCTGCGCAGAACGCCTTTCCAAAGGTGAGCTGCCCCATTGTGTGGAAGCAAGCGAAGGCGCCATTGTGGTCGGGGACCTGGAAAATCCTGAATCGGAAGTACGGGTGATCTTGAAAGAACAATATGCCATCCGCCGTAACGAAGCACTGGGTACGGAACCATCTGTTTACTATATCATGTAAGAGGAGTTGACATGCTTGAAATAGCTATTAAAGGAAGTAAAAATTACTGGTTATGGATAGTCTTTCTGCTCCTTGTCATGGGAGCGGGATTCGCCGTCTATATAGACCAGTTCATGAACGGATTGATGATTACCGGTATGAGCCGGGATGTATCATGGGGATTTTATATTGCCAATTTCACCTTTCTTGTGGGTGTTGCCGCAGGAGGGGTCATGGTGGTTATCCCCTATTATCTTCACAATTATGAAAAATTTCACAGGATCACCATTCTGGGCGAATTCCTTGCAATTGCCGCCCTGATCATGTGTCTTCTTTTCATCATAGTGGATTTAGGCCAGCCCACACGGATGCTGAACGTATTGTTGTACCCCACCCCCAATTCCATGTTGTTCTATGATATGCTGGTTCTTAACGGCTATCTTTTTTTGAACATCGTCATCGGGTGGAAGGTGCTGGAAGCAGAAAGAAATCAGGTGGAACCGCCCTTGTGGACAAAGCCCTTGATCTATCTTTCCGTTCCCTTTGCCATCGGTATCCATACGGTTACAGCCTATCTTTACTGTGGTCTTCCCGGACGCGGATACTGGCTGACCGCCATTCTGGCCCCAAGGTTCCTAGCCTCCGCCTTTGCCGCAGGGCCTGCTTTTTTGATTATCCTTTGCTACATTATCAAGAAATTCACAAAATTTGACCCGGGCTGGGAAGCCATGCAGACCCTTGCCAAAATAGTCTGCTGGGCCATTATCGCCAACCTGTTTTTCTTTTTGTGTGAAGTATTTGTAGTCTACTATTCCAATATCCCGAGCCATAAAACCCATCTTCAGTACCTTTTGTTCGGGTACCACGGATATCACGCACTGGTACCATGGATGTGGTCAGGCCTTATCATGATGTTCACTGGTGCATTCCTTCTGGTGGTTCCCCAATTCAGGAATAATAAGACCCTTTTACCCTTTACCTGCGCCTTAATATTTTTCGGTGCATGGATTGATAAGGGTCTTGGAATGATTTCCGGCGGTTTTGTACCATCGCCGTTACACCATGTGACCGAATATACGCCCACCGGACCGGAAATCATGATCACCCTGGCGGTTTATGCCACGGGATTCCTGGTTCTGACCATTCTTTACAAGCTTGCAACCCAGGTTAAAGAAGAGGTCCGCGGCTAAGGCTCATAAGAGATATAATAAGTCCCATGGAAGTTTTTAAGGGGAGTTTCTTTGATGGAACTCCCCTTATTCGTTCAAAAAAGCTTCAGCCTTTTCATTAACCTTGTTGATTTTCTGATTGATCAATTCTGAATATTCTTCCATGTCGGCATCCGGAGGAACCGTCAACGGATCTCCCAACACCACCGCAGCCCTTGTGAAGGGATAGGGAAAATGAAATCTGTCCCAGGCTTTTTGAAATACATATTTATGTTTAAACGCTCCGCCAATGGGAACAATTTTTTTTCCGGTTTTCATGGCCATATAGATAATTCCCGGCTTTATCCTGAAAATCGGCCCCTGGGGCCCATCGGCAGCAAGTCCGAGATTATGACCCTGTCTCAGTTTTTTGATCATCTGGATAAGGCTTTGTATATTTCTGTCATTGCTGGACCCCCTGATGACGTCATACCCATACTTTTCAAGAATGGCTGTCAGAATCTCCCCGTCTTTGGAAGGACTGACAAGGGCACCTTTTTTTTTTATATCCTTAAATCCGACTGTAGGGAAAAAAAGTTTCTGATGCCAGAAAACATAGATATAGTTTTCATTTTCACTTATCTTATCCGCACCTTGAATTTTGAAATCAAGGGTCATCATCAGAAACCGTAAGATTTTATAAATATAAATTCCATATCTTCGATATTTATAATATTCACTATTTCTCAAATCCATCTTCATGTCCGGCGGCTTCCTTGTTTTTAAAATAGCGCATCATATCAGCCGGATTGCTTTTTTAAAAGTAAAAAGGATTTTCCTGTCATTCTTTATCTTGACAAAGAAAGGGAACCAGTATAGTATTCAGAGTTTTTAAAATTGCGAAAGGTCTTGAAATAATAAGGAGAGTTTAAAATGTACGCAGTTATCAGAACTGGAGGAAAACAATACAAGGTCCAGGAAAACCAGACCCTGAAAGTTGAAAAACTGGATGGCACCGAAGGTTCCCAGGTCGAATTTGATGACATTCTCTTGTTTTCAGATGGTGAAACCATAACGATGGGAAGTCCGAAAATTGAAAATGCTTCGGTCAAAGCACATATTCTGGAACAGGGAAGAGACAAGAAAATAATAATTTTCAAGTATAAACGTCGAAAAGGCTACAGAAGAATGAAAGGCCACAGACAGAATTATACTGAGATTAAAATAGATTCCATTGCGGTTTAGTTAATTAAGGAGAGATCCCATGGCACATAAAAAAGCAGCCGGCAGTACAAAAAACGGTCGCGATTCAAACGGCCAGCGACGCGGCGTCAAGAAATTTGGCGGGGAACGTGTGACTGCAGGTCATATTCTTGTAAGACAGGTAGGAACAAAACTACATCCTGGCAATAATGTCGGAATGGGTAGGGACTATACTCTTTTTGCCCTGATAGATGGTGTTGTGACCTTTGAAAGAAAAGGCAGGGACAGAAAAAAAGTTAGTGTTTATGAAGCGTGAAATTTGTAGATGAAGCAATTATCACTGT
>JAIFMF010000121.1 GCA_020048635.1 Desulfobacula sp.
GGTTCATGGCGGTTGTCAAGGCCGACGGCTATGGTCATGGTGCTTTTAGAATTGCTGAAAAAGCCCTTCAGAGCGGGGCGGACCTGCTTGGAGTAGCCAGGCTCCATGAAGCCTTTGAGCTGCGGAAGGTCGGCATAAGGGCACCTATTCTTGTATTTGGATATATCCACCCCTCACAGGCGGCACAGGCATCGGACCTTGATATTATGATCACAGTGTACGGTCTTGAACCGGCAATACAGTTGTCTGATCAGGCCAAATCCTTTGGCAAACCCCTTAAGACCCATTTAAAGGTGGACACGGGAATGGGTCGGGTTGGAAAGATTATTGAAAAAAACCTGTTCGATAAAGACGCCCGGAAAAAAACGGTCAGAGACATCAAAGAAATTTTTGAGCTGCCCGGCCTTGATTTTCAGGGGATTTATACCCATTTTGCAGCCGCGGACAATAAGGATAAAACCTATACCCATCTTCAGATTGAAGTATTTGACGCCTTGCTTTGTGATTTAAAAAAGGCCGGGGTCGACATTGAAATCCGTCATGCAGCCAACAGTGCAGGAATCATTGAATTTCCACAAGCCCATTATGATATGGTCAGAGCCGGCATCTCCCTTTACGGGCTTTATCCTTCCAGGGATGTGGATCACTCAAGGGTTAAGCTTTTTCCGGCAATGACCCTGAAATCCATTGTAACCTCGGTCAGAAAAGTTCCGAAAGGTTTTTTTGTGAGTTATGGCATGACCCATGAAACTCAAAAAGAGACCGTCCTTGCTTCTGTGCCCATCGGCTATGCAGACGGGTTTTCAAGACAGTTTTCATCCAACGGTGAAATGCTCGTCAAAGGGCGGATATCCCCGATTGTGGGCCGGGTCTGCATGGATCAGACCATCATTGATGTGGGTCATATTCCAGGTGTCGGTATTGGGGATGAGGTTATTCTCATGGGCTCCCAGGGAAAGGAGACCCTTGGCGCTGATGATCTGGCAGACAGAATAAAGACCATCAATTATGAGATTGTCTCTGCTTTAACCCCCAGGGTTAACCGAATTTATTCCGATATTATCCCTTGACATTGTTTGATTATATAAGTAGATATCTTGTTTAATTCTAAACAGTTAATATAGGAAATAAAGAACAGTGGCCTTTACAAAAACAACCATCATTGAGAAAATAGCCGGGAAAAATAATTATACACCTTCCCAGGCCAAAGACATCATCGAAACAATGCTTGAAATCATCAAGGAAACCCTGACCGCCGGAGAAGACATCATGATTTCAGGTTTCGGAAAATTCCAGGTCAATGAAAAAGCATCGCGCAAGGGGAGAAACCCTGCAACCGGCAAAGACATGATGCTGGGAAAAAGGCGGGTTGTGACATTTAAGTGTGCCGGCCGTCTGAGAGATGAAATCAACGGCGAAAATGAATGACCGCGGATATCATCACCATTGTTGGAAAGTCAGATTCCGGAAAGACGACCCTGCTTGAAAAACTGATTGCAGAACTGACACAGCGGGGGTATCGGATCGGAACTGTAAAACATGCCCACGACGGGTTTGAAATGGATAAGAAAGGAAAAGACAGCCAGCGGCACAGAAAGGCCGGGGCCCTTGCCACGCTGGTCATTACCGATGATCAAATCGCCCTGATCAGGGATGACCGGACAAGCTACATTGAAAAGATGAAGACCTATCTTTTGGGAGTGGATATTATCCTGGCCGAAGGGTTTAAACGGCAGCGTCTTCCCAAAATCGAGATTTTCAGGACAAACAGCGGGCACAAAGAACCCTTGTGCATGGAGGATGACACCTTGATTGCCTTTGTCACAGATTCCGGCTATAAACCGGATGTGCCCATATTCGGGCTTGAAGATATCGACAAAATTGCTGATTTTATCGAAGAAAATTATTTTAGAAAATAGCAAAGTGGGAAAAAAAGATTCTATCTTAGAAATCCGGCGACTCTTTGTCTTTATCATACCCCTGGTTCTTGTTTTATTTTCCCATATCTGCATGGCGGATCAGGAAAAGTCCTCGACCAGTGACTGTATCACAAGGCTTGAAACAGGAACCGTTAACTGGACTACAGGCGCGATAACGGCTATGGGCAAGGCCTTTCCCGGGGATCAAAGTCAGTCGGCAAAAGAATCGGTTTTTTGGTCTGCAAGGGCGGATGCCGTCAGAAATATCATAGCCATCTTAAAACAGATAAAAATTAACAATGAACTAAGTGTGAGTGAATATGCATCCACAAGCAATGTTATCCTGACCGGCCTGGAAAAAACGGCAAGGGAAGCCATTGCCACAAAACAGGTTTACACTTCTGCCCTTGCCGTTGAAATAACAATAGAGGCAAGTATGTTCGGCGGATTTTTACAACTGATATTGCCTGAAGAAATCCGACAGATTCCCAAAATAAATCCTGAAATAAATCCGAAAAAGGTTCCGGGAATCGGAAAAAGCCTTCATTCCGGTTTGATCATCGATGCAAGAGGGATTGGCATTGAACCTGTCCTTGACCCTGTCATTGTCAGCGAACAGGGGCATGAAGTTTATTCCTCTGTTTTTATCAGCAGGGAATTTGCAGTTCAGAGTGGGGTCTGCAAATATGTCTGCAACCTGGATCAGGCCTTGCAGGACAAGAGAATCGGGGATAACCCGCTGATTTTAAAAGGCCTTCGAAAAGAAGGCAGGCAAAATGCTACCCTTGTTATCAGCATGTCGGATTACCTTGCTCTGGAAAAAGCAACAGAACGCCATACCTTCCTAAATGAATGCAAGGTGATTATTGTGCGGGATCAATAAGGGCATTGTCGATCAGCCTTGTTTTTCCTACCTTCACCGCCAGGGCAAGCAAAACCTTTTTTTCAATAACTTTAATTTCCTCAAGGGTTTCAGGTTGACAAAAAGAAACATATTCTACCTTTGTTTCAGGAAAGGAATGGATCAAAGAGTCTATTTTGCTTCTGATATCGGCTGTATTTTTTTCTCCTTTGGCCAGGAGTTCTTTGGCCAGGGCTAATGATCTGGACAGACTTAAAGCGGAAGTCCTCTCAGATTTTGAAAGGTAGGCATTCCTAGAGCTCATGGCCAGCCCGTCTTTTTCCCTGATGATGTCTCCTGCCACAATTTCTATATCAAAATCAAGATCGAGGACGAGTTGACGGATGATCTGGAGCTGCTGATAATCCTTCATTCCGAATACGGCCTTATCCGGCATGACAATATTGAATAATTTGGTGACAACGACGGCAACTCCGGCAAAATGAACAGGTCGGAATTTTCCGCATAAATGATTGGGCAAAGATTGAAGTTTGATTTCCGTTTGAAAATTTTCAGGATAGATATCTTCTTTTATCGGCAAAAACACTGCTGTCACCCCGGCTTTTTCGGCAAGGGAAAGATCATTTTCAATATTTCTGGGATAGGAGCTTAAATCCTCGTTGGGACCGAACTGGGTCGGGTTGACAAAGATGCTTAAGACCAGCTCATCACACAGAGGCCTGCCTTTTTCCATGAGAGATACATGACCCTGGTGAAGATATCCCATGGTAGGGACGAAGCACAGGGTCCGGGATTCTTTTTTTTTGTTTTTGGACCAGGCCTGCATGTCGGCTTTTGTTTTTATAATTTCCACTATTTTTCCAGCTCCTCTTTTACGGCAATCCCCATATCCAGTTCAGAACCAGGTTCATGATGATTTTTTGAAAATCATGGGGTTGAATATAGCGCTCCACGATGGAATTAATATTGAATATGTTTGAGATCATAACCATTGACTTGTATCAGTTTAAAATATAAGGGTGATCTTAACGATATTGGCCTGAAAATGCAATAAGATTAAAGGAATTGTCATGACTTCATACATCCCGAAAAGAGAAGATGCGTTTCTGCTGTTAAAAAAATATAATCACAAGGACAGCCTCATCCGACATGCCCTGGCAGTTGAAGCCGTCATGGCGCATTTTGCGAAACGATTCAATGAAGATGAGGAAAAATGGCGGGTGATAGGCCTGGTACACGATCTTGACTATGAACTCTATCCGGACCAGCACTGCAAAAAATGCGTGGATCTGTTCAGGGAACACAACTGGCCCGAGGATTATATCCGGGCCGTCATCAGTCACGGCTGGGGGCTCTGCACCGATGTGAAGCCTGAAACCAATCTTGAGAAAACCCTTTATGCCATTGATGAGCTGACCGGTCTTGTGGCCAGTGCTGCCATTGTCCGGCCGTCCAAAAGCGTTCTCGATATCACGGCAAAATCCGTGAAAGGCAAATTCAAGGACAAAAGCTTTGCTGCAGGGGTGGACCGGGAAGTCATCAAAAAAGGGGCTGAATTTCTCGGCATGGAATTGTCGGACCTGATGACCGAAGTGATCCGGGGTATGCAGCCAGCGGCGGAAGTGATCGGACTGAAAGGTAATTTATAGAATACGCACCGGGTCATGGCAGATCAAAACCATGACCCGGGCGGTTTAAACTTATTGAGCGTTTTTAATTCCCACTTCTGCAAAAGTCTTGATATCGGCCAGAATTCTTGTGGCAAGATCCAGAAGTTCCATGCAGACCGCCGCCCCTGTCCCCTCACCCAGCCTGAATTTCAGATCGATCAGCGGTTCAAGTCCGAGTCGGTCATACATGAAGGCATGGCCGATTTCAACGGATTGATGACTGGCAAAAAGGTAATTTTTTGCCGCAGGACAGAGCTCACACGCAATCAGGGCGCCTGCTGTGGAAATGAGCCCGTCACAGATCACCGGGATGCCCCGGGCCGCCGCGCCCAGCACAAGACCGGCAAGTGCCCCGATTTCAAGCCCGCCGACTTTGGAAAGCACATCAATGGGGTCGGAAGGGTCAGGCTTATGAAGGGCCAGGCCTTTTTTAATCACGGCAATCTTGTTTTTCAGCATGCGGTCATCAATGCCGGTGCCGCGACCGGTCAGTTTTTCAACCTCAATGCCGGAAAAAGCGGCGATAATGGCAGATGACGGGGTAGTGTTACCAATGCCCATGTCGCCTGTGCCCAAAAGATCCACCCGTGCTTCAGCCTCAAGTTCATTTACGATTTCGATCCCGGCTTCAATGGATAAAATGGCCTCTTCCCTTGTCATGGCCGGTTCTTTTGTGAAATTGGCAGCCCCATACCTCACTTTTTTATGGAAGATGGGCAGATCCGGTTCAAAGTCAAAATTTACGCCGATGTCGGCAGCCTTTACAATGGCACCGGCATGTTTGCCGATGATATTCACCGATGCCCCGTTATGGGCAAAATTATATACCATCTGTGGGGTGACCTCGGATGGAAAAAGGCTCACCCCTTCTTCGGTCACGCCGTGGTCGCCCGCACAGGTCACGATCCATTTGTTGGTCAGCTTTACGTCAATGGTGCCTTTGATGGCGGCGAGCCGGGCAGAAATATCCTCCATAATCCCAAGGCTTTTGGCAGGTTTTGCCTGGTTGGCAAGTCGTTCTTTTGCCGCATGAAAAACGTCTTCATTCAGTGTTTTTTTAATGGATGAAAGGGTCTGGTCTAAAAGTCTCATAATAATCACCTCTTATATGTAATATCGGTTTCAAATATCTCCATGACTTTTTTTATGGCGCAAAAATCTCCGCACATGGTGCAGGTTTATTTTTTGAGAGGCATTCTTTTCTGTCTTGTGGTTTTTGCAATATCCGGGAATAAAAGATACTTCTCAAGGTCACAGATATCCGAAGAATGTTCCGATGGAGTCATTTCCCGCGTCAGGATGCCCTTCCGGGCAGATTCAAGTTGTGTGGTCATAGTTTCCTCGCTATGAAAGCCCTCGCAGAATCAAAAAAGGTTCTGCAAGCGCTTATGTCTTGCAAAACCTTTTGCCATCAGGTTCCACTCTTTAAATCGCCCGGCTCGTCTTCTGGCTTCCGGCATTAAACCTGTTTTGATCACCTTCCCGTTTTCACAGTGGCATTATTCCAAAACAGATATTTCCGGTTACAGCGGCGGGACCGCCACGGATTTTCACCGTGTTCCGTTGACCAGCGCAATCCTTAAAATTGATCCTTATGTATAAAAAGTACACGTCTATGTCAATATTTTTTTTCCCCTGATTGCGGAGGTCAATTTTGCGATCATCCCCCGGGAGCCCTGGAAATCGTTCCCTATAAGGAAAGAGGATACAATCAAATGATTAAGCTTTGTGGGAAGGCGATAAGATGCTGCAGGATTAAATTTATTGAGTAGTGGTATTTTTTTAATTTTTTATATGGTATTGTTTTTCCATCGCACAAAAGATCGAAACTATCTGTAAGACATGTAAAGCTTCCAAGCTATGGGGAAAAATGGTTTTAATTCAAAAAATGTATGCCCGGTAACCGGGCTTCCGGTGAAAACAGATCCTGAATGGGTAGATGTTTCCCTTGGTCACGATTATTATTCAAGCTTTTCCCTGATCGGGGAAAGAATCTTACAGACTGAACCTAAAGGGCCTTTAAGCCCTGAGGGGATAACGGCTTTTTATGCAATGCGTGAAAAATATATAGAAGCCGCAGGTCTTTCGGGCAAGCATTATGTTGAAATCCGGGATAACAGCCGGGTTAGTGGAATTCCATCAAGAGAAGTCCGTGTCCGGCTCTCAACTCTGTTCTTAAAAGAGATTGATGTGGGGTGGTTGTCCGGATTCTGGCTTTTTAATGCACCCATGCTCATTAAGAATGCATATAATGTGGGCATTCTCTTGAAAAAACCTGCCATACCCGTGAAAGCAGTGAATGATTACACGACTGCCATAACTGCTGCCATTGAAGTACTCAATTTAAAAGGAATCCCGACAGGGCCCCCGAAAGAGGAGAGTAAACGATATTCCAGAAAAGACTGGAAAATTGATTTTGGCGATTATGGTGTTGGGTTTGAGCTGATCGGCAAAGCCGGGCTTTTACAAAAAGCAGGATATTTTAAGAAAATGACCTGGGAAAAATTAGAAAGTGCTACCTGGAAAGCAAGACATCTGTGCAGAAAAAGATTGGTAGAGTTCAACAAAAAAATCCTTTGCAGGCTGACGGTGATCAATATGGGACGCATGTTGGACTCGTTTAGGGTGATTGTTGCTGATAATCTGAATCAGGCTTTGAAAATTATTGAAAAGGACAGGAATGTTCCAGTCAAACCCGAGCCCTCTTTCGCCCCTCCGGATAGTCAGTCAAAAAAACCGGGCGAAACTGTGAGCCACAATGAACTGCGGGATGAACTGCTCAAACATATCGGGTCATTGAACTGGGATGAAAAAGGAACCTCTTCAGATAAAATCAGTGAAGATCATCCATATAAAGAAGTATTTCTTGCCCTGAATATCGTTAAGAAAGATCTGGACACTATTTTTGAAGAACGGGCCAGGGCAGAACAGCATTTGAGACAGAGCGAAGAAAAATACAGGGCTATTCTCGAAAACATTGAAGATGCCTATTATGAAGTTGATCTTAAAGGAAACCTTGTTTTTTTTAACAAGGTGTTATCCATCCTTTTAGGCTATTCGGCTAATGAATTGAACGATATGCACTATACCCGGTTTGTGGCAGAAGGATCTGCCACAAAAATTATGGCGGTGTTCAATCTTGTATATTCTACACACCGGCCTGAAAAGGAATTCGGGTGCGAACTGATCCATAAAGATGGCCGGCGGCTATATTGCGAAGTATCCATTTCACTGAAAAAAGATTTTCATAATCAGGTCATCGGATTCATGGGGCTTTTAAGGGATAAGACAGACAAAAAAGCCCTGGAAGATGAACTTGCGCTTCACAGGGACAATCTTGAGAAAATGGTAGAAGAAAGGACTTCCCAGCTTCAAAAAGCAAACATTGATCTCAAGATTGAAGCCAGTGAAAGAAATTATGCGGAAAAAATTAATGCCACGCTTTTTGAAATTTCCAATGCCGTCACCACCACCCTAAGCCTTGATGAACTTTATCGGTCAATTCATAAAAGCCTTAATGAAATCATGGAATTGTCCAATTTTTTCATCGGCATCTATCATGAAAAGGAGGATATGGTCCATGTTGCCTATGATGTTGATGAATTTAATGAAGGGATTATGGAAATAAGAAATGTCTCCGGTTTAAAATCCCTTTCCGGCGAAGTGATTTTCGGGAGGAAACCCCTGCTTTTAACAAGGGAAATGCTGACACTGCGAAACAATGAAAAGACCATCATCGGAAAGTCGCCCCTTGTCTGGATAGGTGTCCCTCTTTTAATTCAGGACCAGGTTATTGGCCTCATATCGGCTTATAGCTATTCCAATCCCAACTATTTTACAAAAAGAGATCTTGAGATCCTGATCGCCGTCTCCAGCCAAATCGCCATTGCCATAGAAAGAAAGCAGGCCTTGGACAATCTGAAAAACAGGGAAGAAAAATACAGGCGCCTGATTGAGACGACATCGGTCGGATACTGGCAGCTCGGAAAGGACCGGATCACCACAGATGTAAATCAGGCCGTCTGCCAGATGCTCGGGTATGATGAGCATGAGCTTATTGGTAAGACCCCCCTTGATTTTCTGGACCAGGAAAGTTTAAAGGTACTCCAGAAACAGTATTCAAGACAAACCTCAACCCCTTACCGTAAATATGAGCTGACCTGGATAAAAAAAAATAAGGGAAGGCTCTATACCAATCTTGATGCAACTACGATTTATGATGAAAACAATGAGTTTCAGGGATCATTTGCGTTTATCACCGATATTACCCCGCGTGTTAAGGCAGAGGAAGAACTGAGCAAGGCCAGAGATCAGGCAGAGCAGGCGACCAAAGCAAAAAGCGAGTTTCTTGCCAATATGAGCCATGAAATCCGTACCCCCATCAACGGGGTCATTGGCATGGCCGAGTTGATGATGGATTCCATCCTTGATGATCAACAGCGGAATTATTTAAAAACCATTTCCAATGAGGCGGATGCGCTTTTAGGGATCATCAATGATGTACTGGATTTTTCCAAAATAGAAGCAGGCAAGTTGGAAGTGGAAGAAATTCCGTTCAACCTGTATCATACCATTGAGTCTCTTGCATCAGTGCTTGCCATAAGAGCTGATAAAAAAGGCCTTGAACTGATTTCCTATCTTTCTCCCGATGTTCCGACCCTGATGACGGGAGATCCGGGGCGATTGCGGCAGATCCTGATGAATCTTGCGGGTAATGCATTAAAATTCACCCATGAAGGCGAAGTTTTCATTAAAGGGGAAAAACTTAAAGAAGATCAGGGGCAAATCCTGCTCAAATTTTCAGTCAAAGATACCGGCATCGGGATTCCAAAAGATAAACAGGCCAAAATTTTTGAAAGCTTTTCCCAGGCTGACGGATCAACCACCCGGGAATACGGGGGAACAGGGCTTGGCACCACCATATCAAAGCAGCTTGTTGAGCTTATGGGAGGGGAAATCGGAATAGAAAGCGAACCCGGCAAAGGGAGTACCTTCTGGTTTACTGTCCGGTTCGGGTTGCCGCAGGAGGATTTTGAAGAGCCAAAGGCCTTGAACGTTCTGATCGTTGATGAGACAAAAGACCTTGTGACAAAGCATTCCATTGCTGACGAACAAAGACAAACCTTGTGGATTCTTCTGGTTGAAGATTATCCCACCAGCCAGAGGATCGCAGAAAAAAATATCACCCAGGCAGGATTCAACCTGATTTTGGCCCAGAACGGCAAAGAGGCCGTGGACATCTTCAAAACCAGGGGATTTGACTTGATTCTCATGGATATCCAGATGCCGGTCATGGATGGGTACGAGGCCTCCCGGAGGATAAGAGATCTTGAAAAACAGTTGGCCGGTTCAGATTCTATTTTAAAAAGAATTCCCATTATCGCCATGACAGCCCATGCCATATCCGGTATCAGAGATAAATGTTTTCAGGCCGGTATGGATGATTATATATCCAAACCCTTAAGAAGAGATGAGCTCATCGCCATAGTGGACAAATGGACTCTCTCAAAAACCGAGAAAACCAGAGTCCTCCTGAAAACAGAACCACAGCCGCAGAAAGAAGAGAGCCGCCTCGACGCAGATGATCCCATCGATCTTGAAAAGGCCCTGAAAGAGTTTGAGAATGATCAGGCTTTTTTTAAAGAAGTCCTGGGTGAGTTTATTCAAACGGTAGGAGAACAGATCCCGAAAATCCAACAGGCAATTGCTTCAAAAGATGCAGACACTTTAAAACAGGAAGCCCATTCCATCAAAGGCGGATCAGCCAATCTGAGGGCCTATGAGCTGTCAAAAGCAGCCGGAGCCCTTGAAGATATGGGAAAAACAAATTATTTTGAGCACAGCCAAGCAGCGCTTGGAATCTTCGAGAAAGCCTATTCCCGGCTTAAGCATTATATTTCGCCTTTCAGCGGGTAGCAGCGAGTTCCATACCCTAAATGCACCGCCTGTGGGATGTCCGGCAACCCGGAGCGGTGCAATATACCTTGAATTCAGTTCGATTAAATCCGTTTCGGATAAAATCAGATTTTCTGTTCTACTTTCTGAAAACACGGGAGGCATAGATTTTTGCCGTCAAAGAGCCGAATGCGGGATTCCATGGTCATTTCTCCGCAATCGCCACATGGGATGCTTTTCAGAATCCTTGCCGGTCTGACTGGCGGAAGGGTCACTTCCTCTGTCTCAAACAGGTCCTTTAAATCCGCATCCAGTATTTTTTTAATCCGGATACTCCGGTCCTGTTCATCCCTTGCAAAATCATTTTTAAATACGGCCCGGAACCCTTTGTCGGTATTCCTGTCAAAAAAAGTGAAGGCGGATTTTCCGAAATCCTTGTGGATCAGGTTCCCTTTGCCAAAGGAACATCCGGTCAGAAACTGAATGGCATCGACACCGCACATGTCGGTCTCTGTAACGCAGACCGGGGCTGTGGAATTGCAGATGTCAAGTTTTTCCATGGCGAGTTCCGCCACCCGGATACCGATGGTCAGTCCGGGGCAGTTGTGTCGGTGGAATTCAATGGTTTTGTCGATAAGGTCTTTATTAAGGGAACAGGTCATTGTTTATCTCCTTTGTTGGTTTAGTTGAGAAATTATACCAGAATTTTAATTCTGCAAGGGCTGTGGAGTGGATCAGATAAGAAACATTATGAAAAAGTGCCTGTTGCTGGATTTTCCGGATAAGGGTATTTGGATCGGATGCGTTGTGGTGAATGGCGGAAAATTCTGAGACATAGCCCCACAGGGGTTATCACCTTTGGCTTGTCATGACTGGTTTTCCTGCCAGAGAAATGCTGTGGCCCTTTTGTTCAAAACCTCCTTGTTAAATACAACCTCAGCCGGTTTCCCGGCCATTCCGGCGCAGACATGCAGGGGCAGAAGATGTTCTTCCCTTGGATGGCAGTACCGGGCATGGGGGGCTTTTTCCCATTGGATCAGTCGTTCTTCGCGCTGTTCCGGGGAAAGATTTCGGTCTGTACAGGTATGGATGAGCCATTGGTCAAACTCAATATTCTTTCGGTCGGGCAGGGTGTCACCAAAGGCCCTCATGTTGTGAAAGGAAAACCCGGACCCCAGGATCAGGATATTTCTATTTTTCAGACCGGAAAGAGCCCGGCCCAAAACAAGATGAGCTGAGGGGTCAAGATCTGCAGTCAAGGACAACTGGACACAGGGGATTTTTGCATCTGGGTACATAAAGATCAGGGGGATAAACATCCCGTGATCAAAGCCTCGTTTTTTGTCAAGGTTTGCCTTTATCCCTTGCGTTCCAAGAAGCTGAAAGATTTTTTCAGCCAGCTTTGGTGATCCCGGTGCCGGGTACTGGATCTCATAGGTTTCGGGCGGGAACCCGTAATAATCATAAAAAAGCGGGGGTGATGCGTGAGCCGTCAGGGTCGGGATTTTTTCTTCCCAGTGGGCACTGATGACCAGAACGGCATCCGGCTGTCCCAGTCTTTCAGGGATAGTTTTTAAAAACGCCACCATATCCGTGTGTCCCTCATGACCGAGGATTGGCAGGGGGCCTCCGCCGTGGGGGATATACAGGATGGAACAGGAAGGGGATGATGTTTGCATGGGACTCCTTTTTCCCTTTCAAGGGGATTATGGGGTTGGGGTCGGTTCAATCATAAGGATTTCACCGATAGCCGGTATTTTGAACCGGGCCGGATCCAGCCCGTTGTCTTTGATATGTCGCAGAAGATCCAGCCCTGGAAAACCCGCAGGTTCGCTTCCAAGAGGAAAGGTTCCCCACTGGGTGGGAATGAAAAACCTGGCGCCAAGTTCATTAAATCCTTTGACGGCTTCTTCTGCGTTCATGTGCTGGTAATACATAAACCATCTGGGGAGGTAAGCCGTGGTGGCCATAAAGGCATAATCGATTTTGGGGAATTTTTTCCCAAATTCCCTGAAACCTTTGAAATATCCTGAATCTCCGCCAAAATAAAGGGTTACCGTCGGCGTGATGAGAAGATAGGATGCCCAGAGGGATTTATTCCGGCCCTGCCCGATCCTCATGGACCAGTGCTGGGCCGGAAGGCAGATCAACGTTGAGCCGTTACCAAGCTCGACTTCCTGCCACCAGTCCATCTCTGTCACATTTTTTTTGTTCATGTCCATGACAAGGTCTTTTAATCCTTTCGGTACAAACACGGCGGAATTTTCAGGAAGGCCTTCCATACTGGCGCTGTCCAGGTGGTCATAATGATTATGGGAAATGATGATGTTGACGTCCTTAACAAGGGTATTGAATTCGCTAAGGGTTAATGCTGGCGGGGTCACTCTTGCCGGAATAAGCGCCCGTTTTGAGAATATTGGGTCGGTGAGCCAGAAGGTTTCATTGATGCGGACCAAAAATGTGTTGTGACCGATCCAGAGAATAAAATCACCTTTGGTCTTTGCAATTCTTTCAACCGTATCGGGAATCACATGGGGTAGAAAATTTCGCTCTTCTTCAGTGAAGTTTTCTTTTGAAAAGAGCTTCCACCCCAGCACATCCAGAAAACTTTTATCCGGCATTTTCATCCAGGGGGCATAGAACCGGTCGTTTTCCATATGGGGGGCATAGAGGTCTTTCGCATCGGTTTCTTCCACACCAGTCGCCCAGCCAGCTTCTGAAAAATTCTCCTTATCTTTGGATGAGCAGGAAAAGAGTGCGGACAATGAGCAGGAAAAGAGTGCGGACAGCAAAAAAAAGATCAAGATGGCCAGATAATAAAATTTTCTGAGAGGCTTTTTGTTAACTGTATTGATATAGCTGTATTTCAACAGATTAATTCTC
Organism: Desulfobacula sp.; assembly: GCA_020048635.1. Lineage (GTDB taxonomy): Bacteria > Desulfobacterota > Desulfobacteria > Desulfobacterales > Desulfobacteraceae > Desulfobacula. The sequence continues at coordinate 13,230 of JAIFMF010000121.1, forward strand.
CTTTGGCCAGGCTAAGGGTTTGTAAATATAAACAGGCCTTTTGATGGCAATCATCAAAAGGCCTTATTTCGGGTAATAATTTATTTAGATGTTCTTCTTTTATTAATTATTCCTGCAGATACATAAATTATTAATGCCACAAAGCCCAAGATGACAATAATACCACCAAAAGCTATCCAAGTGAGATAGTTTCCGCCGGCAAGCAGTTTAAAAGGATTGAGACTTGTTTCTCTGGTGTGTCGTTCTTGAGTATTTCTGTACTTTTCTGGTATTTCAGGAACACCATCACCGTTTTTGTCCTCAAAACTCTGAACATATCCCATCAGAGCTGTCCAGTCCTTTATCTCCTGCATCCCATCTTTGTCTTTGTCCCCGTCAACCCTTACTGTGGTAAAATCTTCGATGGGATTTCCTGCCCTGTCCTTGGGAACAATGGTCAGGATATTGTTGGTGAAACCACCAATTATTTTCAGAAAAGTAGCGTTATAAATATTGCTGGCAACCTTATAAAGCTTAACATTTGCATCTGAATAATCCAGAGGCTGAAATTTTCCATTTTCATCCTCAATTAAGATTTCAGTCACTCTGTCAAAAAACATTCTGTTGAAATTATAAGTAATTTTAGCACCCGATAACTGAAGAAAATAATCAGGATTTTTCATTGGATAAACAGTAGTTAATATTTCAAAGGCTTTTTTTATTTCTGAGGCAGTAACATAAAAAGAAACCAGAGGATAACTCAAGCTGCCATCCCATCCCACCCCCAGAGGAACCACATTAAACAAATCACTGACGCTAACCTGCCCTGTAGTTCCCTTAACAATATCATCACGGATAACTCCGTTAGACTGTATTGCAACTGCCACCCTTGTCATGGGATCTCCGGGAATATATTCCGCCTTATCAACAGCCCATTTGATTGAGTCTGTCAGCAGATTGCCAAGATTTGATTCATCTATCTTAAGACGCAGATCAAAATCGGTCTCAACCAATATCTGATCAAATTTCAAATCATATGGCTTGAGAACTTTTTCGTCAACTATCTCTTTAGCTGTATTTATCATCTCTGTGATTTCAGCTTCGTCTTCAATTGAGTCATCAATTAATACAGCCTTATAGGTATCAAGTTTAACAATCTCTTTATTTACTATTACATCAAGTACGCCAACCTGTTTGCCATATTCCCCAGATTGAACAATAATTGTATTATTTTCAACAATTGGCTTTGGAAGAACCGTATGCGTATGTCCGCTGATGATAATATTTATGCCAGGGACAGTTTTGGCAAGCTGAACATCTTCTGATTTTTTCTCATCACTCATCAAACCGCTGTGAGAAAGACAGATAACCACATCGACTTTTTCCTGCTCCTTTAAAAGCTTTACCATTTTTTGTGCTGTTGCAATGGGATCACCAAATTTTACAGGAGATGCAAAAGGTGCCTTACTCGCAGCATCTTTTCCTACCATACCGAAAAAACCTATCTTGATGTCATTCTTTTGCAGAACAGTATATGGTTTTACCAAACCCTGCTTGAAAACTTTTTCCAATTGGTTATCCCTATCATCATTCGGGTCAAAGATAATATTTGATGCAATAATCTGAGGCATCCCGCCTTTTGCAGATGCAGATTCAATAATTCTTGCCAGCCCCTCAGGTTTTAAATCAAATTCATGGTTCCCAAGTGTAGTAAGATCAAAGTTCATTTTTTTCATTAAACGAAGCTCAAGCGCTTCCTCGCGACTGACCATATGAAAAAGCGATCCCATTAAAAAATCTCCTGCATCCAAAACCAGGAAAGAATTCTCTCTTTTGCTTTTCTCAAATTTAATAACCGATGCAATCCGTGCCCACCCACCAATTGTTTTATCATTTCCAATAACATCCGGACTATAATCGGCATTTGGAGAAAACCCCAAAAAACGAGAATGAAGATCATTGGTGTGAATTATTGTTAACCGTTTTTCTGTTGCAAAACCCACAGAGCTTAAAATCATAAAAAAAACAAAAATCAGTAAAAAACATTTAAATTTCATTTTTATCTCCATAGCATTTGTAAGTTTTCATTTCTCTGTCATCATAACTGCTTTATATTCAGAATGAATCATTAAATTTTTTTAAGACTATATGAGTCATCTGGCTGGCCATCCAGTCCAAGTCATAACCTGAAGGTCAGAAACTTAAAAACGTTTCGAGATTTTCGATCTTTTGATGCGCGTAATCATATAGAACTGTCTGGCTGGTGCTGCATGAAAAAAGCGCTATGGCAGATAAAAGAAAAAAATAGATGAGAAGGGAATCTTTGGATTTTATCATGAATATTCTCCGGGAAAGTGGAAAACTAAAAAAAGCCCCTGCCCTGGCTCTGATTCTTTCCGGCAATAAATTTTTGCCGGAAGACCGGAACCGGGGCAGGGTGGTTTGAGCAAAGGGTGTTTAGTTTCCGGCTTCATAGGAACAGGATGTGAAATCTATTTCCTCGCCGCATTTGCTGCATTTATGGGTTTTAGTGAATTCATCGGAAAAGATTTCCTTTTCAGCCTTGCATTTCGGGCATTTGCAGGTAAAGGATTTTAAATTTTTAAACTGCTGAAAACCTGGACAATGTTGCGGTGTTGTCATAATATTCTCCTTATTTAGGGTTGGTGTTAAAAATCAGGGATGACCAAAATTAAAGGTTAATTCATCCCCATTGTCAATGATAAAACAAAAACATGATAAAAACAAAAAAACAAATCTAAACTGAAAAAAGCTTAATTCAAATTCACCAGGGTTCTGCCTTTTAACTCCCCTCTCAATATCAAGTCTATTTTTTCATTGAGGCCGTGAAGGTCGGTTTCCTCATAAATACTGTCTATAAAATCGAATTTCCAGTCCTTTGAAATCTTTTTCCAAATACGGGTCCGAAGGTTCATAGGGCAGTGCTGGGAATCGATTCCCAAAAGAGAAACCCCTCTCAGGATAAAGGGATACACATTGAGGGGAAGGTCCGGGGATGCCACATTGCCGCAGCAGGTCACGACCCCGTTCTGTTTGGCAGACTTGACGGCAGCGGCAAGAATTTCGCCGCCCACGGTATCAATGACTCCGGCAAAGCGTGGTTTTAAAACAGGAGAAGTGGTGTCGGCAAGAAAATCTTTCCTGGCAATGACGGCTTTTGCACCCAGGTGAGTTAAAAAAGCAGTGTTGGTTTTTCCGGAAAGGGCGGTCACGGAATATCCCAGCCAGGAGAGAATGGCTACGGCCATACTTCCTACTCCGCCGGTGGCGCCGGTGACCAGAATTTCTCCATGCTCGGGCCGGATGGTTTCTATCAGCTTAAAAATAGACATGCTGGCCGTGAACCCGGCGGTTCCGAAAATCATGCTCTCTTTTTCATCCAGACCCTTTGGCATTTTAACCACCCAATCCGCCGGGACCCTTATATATTGCCCGAATCCGCCCTTGGTATTCATACCGAGATCATAGCTTGTCACAATGACCTGTTCCCCTTTTTTGACGGATGTGACCCGGCTTTCCTCGACAATGCCTGCTGCATCAATCCCCGGTGTATGGGGATAATGCCTTGTAACACCCCTGTTTCCAGTGGCAGACAGGGCATCCTTATAGTTCAGGGAAGAGTACAAGACCCGGATGAGAACATCATTGTCCGGCAGATCTTTGACCGGCACTTCCCGTATCTGTCGTGTAAAGATGTTTTTTTCTGTTTCTTCAACGATCATGGCGGTGTAAGAGGTTTTATCCATTTTGTCATCCTTATGATAGAGTTTAACATATGGTTTATTGTCATCATTCTAAGTCCGAATGCAGGGAAACGCCATACAAATTCTTTTACTTTAACGGGTAATTCTGCTAAAGGTGCCGGGAAGAATCCTTTAAAAAAGAGGCTTCAGTGTGATTCAGATGTATTGAAATTTGATTGTTCGTAAAGGGAGATAAAGATGCTGAAAACAAATGAAGACAAACTGGTTGAAATTCTGGTGCAATGCAAACCAGGACCTCCGAGAATCAGGGCTGGATGGCGGGTGAGTCATGAGGGAAAACCCTTTATCCTTCCCAGTATCGGGGGGATTACCCTGAATGTCCGGGTCGGGGATTCAGCCTTCGGTCTTGCCGGAGACCATATTGAACCGGGCGTGAGCTGCTCTGCAAACCCGGAAAAACCCTTTGAATTTCCCAATGATTCCTTGCAGATTCTTTCCTGCATTGGAAATGAAGCCCGGATCGTATCCGGGGATGCAAAAGGAGAAAAGGGAATTGTTACCGGCCACCATGGCGGATCAGAACATGTGATGATTGATTTTCCTAAGAATGTGCTGGAAAAACTGACCTATGACGATAAAATTATGATTCATGCCAGGGGCCAGGGCCTGATGCTTATGGATTATTCCGATATCCGGCTTTTCAATCTGGACCCGAGCCTTTTGAAAAAAATGAAGATCAAAGAAATAAAAGGCGGAAAACTCCGTGTTCCCGTAACCACCATGGTTCCTGCCCAGTGCATGGGCTCCGGTCTTGGCTCGCCCCATGTGGCAGCCGGAGATTATGATGTCATGACCAGTGATCCGGCAACGGTCAGGGAATATCATCTGGATCAACTCAAGTTCGGTGATTTTGTGGCCTTGATGGACCATGACAATTCCTATGGCCGGGCCTTTGTCAAAGGGGCCGTCAGTATCGGCATCGTGGTGCATTCCGACTGCCTTCTGGCCGGGCACGGCCCCGGTATTTCTACTCTGATGACCTGTCCAACCGCCTTGATCGAACCGGTCATTGACCCCAATGCCAATATTGCCGATCTTTTAAAAATTGGAACCAAACGAAAAAAAGCGTCATAATTAAGGATAATAAATTTGAACACGGGTAAGAAAACGATCCTTGAAAAAGGAACAGGCAAGATCAGAAAACAGGCAAAACTTGATTATTTATATGAAAAAGAATCCCGATACTTTGCCCAGGTGTCAGAAAGTGTAAAGGATCTGGCGGTTAAAGAACTCCGGGAACTGGGGGTGGGTAAGATCAAGCCTGTTTTCCGGGGAATATGGTTCACGGCATCCAGAAAGGATTTTTACCGGATCACCTATTTTGCAAGGCTGCTGTCAAGGATTCTCGCTCCGCTTGCTTGTTTTGAGTGCAAAGACAAGGATGAGCTTTACGACCATGCCGGAAAAATACGGTGGGAAGAGTTTTTAACTCCAAAAAAAACTTTTTCTATTTCCGCCAACGTGTCTGAATCAAAGATCACCCATTCCAATTTTGCAGGCCTGAGGGTCAAAGACGCCATTGCCGATTATTTCCGGGACAGGGCCAACAAAAGACCGGATGTGGATGCAAAAAATCCTTATATTATGATCAATCTGCATCTTCACCGGGATATGGCAACCATTTCCATTGATGCCTCGGGCGGCACTCTGCACAAGCGCGGGTACAGGGAGGAATCCGTATCCGCACCCATGCAGGAAACCATTGCCGCAGCCATCATCCGGATGTCTGAATGGGACGGCAGCCTGCCGTTATATGATCCCCTGTGCGGGTCCGGCACGCTTTTGTGCGAAGCCCTCATGGCCTATTGCCGGATACCGGCCCAGGTGTTTCGAACCAAGTTCGGGTTTGAACGGCTCCCGGATTTTGATGCCAGCCTGTGGGAAGAGGTTAAAAAAGAGGCCAGCGAGAATTATCGGCCGCTCCCCAAGAACCTCATTGCCGGCAGTGATATTTCCGAAGAATCGGTGAATGCGGCCAGGGTCAATATCATGGGGCTTCATTTCGGCAGTGAAATCAACATCCTGCAAAAGGATTTTAAAGAGATTGAAGCCATCGAAAACAGCGTCATTGTGGCCAACCCGCCCTACGGCATCCGCATGGGAAAAGACGAAAACCTGAATCTGTTTTATACAGATCTGGGCCTGTTTTTAAAAGACAGGTGCAGAAAATCCAGGGCCTATATTTATTTTGGCGAACCCAGATACATAAAAAAAGTACCCCTGTCCCCTACCTGGAAAAAGCCCCTGCAGATCGGGGGGCTGGAAGGCAAACTGGTGCGATACGATCTTTTTTAAACAACAGCGCACAGGATATAAAAATATATGCAGAAAAATGATTCCAGCCCCAGATACACCTGCCTTGAATACAGAGAAGAGATGATTCTGCTCGGACTTCAGAAACGGCTTTCTTCCGGGAATCTCACTCCCGAGGAAAAAGAAAGCCTTTTAAAGGAAATTCAAAGAGTTGAAGAAGAGATGGGAATCGGTTAGGAAAAACTCCTTTCCCGGATGGAAAAAATCTCCGCCACCATGCACCGGGCACTGCCCCCTCCGATTTTTTCTATGGTCGACAAATCAAAGCTCAAAATTTCACCATACTGCCTGAAAAAAACCTTCTGATCTTTTGTGAAAGCGGCTTGTGCTGGAATTCAATGTCAACCCCGGTTTCCTCGGAAGGTTGATAACTGTGGGCATTCACGGCATCAAACATATTCTGATATCCGAGGAAGTAATACCCATGGGCCTGAAGCAGGGTTTGCATACTGATCATATGATACCGGCTGCCACGGTCTGAAATATCAAACCGCTTCACAAGGAGTACTTTTCTTTTCCCGAGGTTTCTGATTTCAAATTCAGGAACCGGTAATCCGGAGCGCTTTGCCAGTTCAAGTGTGGCTGCTTCAATAGATTCCACTTGAAAGGTGTCCTGATGCCGGGGGAATTTGACAATCCATAGTGAGCCATCTTCTTTGCGGCAGAGGGCTTTGGGTCTTGCACCACCGGGGCTGCTCCCGCTTTGATTTTGTATTATCGGGAAATGTAACATGGACAACCAGCCGGATCATTCTATGATTTCCTTTTTACCCGTTGACGGTTCTTTATCTTTTCCAGGGCTTCATATTGTGCAAACAGGGATTCTCCAGGTGCAATCAATTGATCGATATCATCCAGTCTGCCCAGCATTGACAAGGCTTTTACCCATGTGCCGATGGAGATGGAAGGATGGCCTTGTTCCATTTTGTAAAGGGTCGGGATGGATACCCCGATCCTGAAGGCAAATTCTTTTTGCGGGTCATTGATTTCCAGCCTGGCATTTTTCAGGCGAAAGCCCAGATTCTTCAAGATGTCATTTTCTTTAACATTAAGCATAATTTGTTTTATGGCATGATTTAATGGTTAATGCAAATTATATTTATGAATAATAAACGAATCAATTGCTTCATGTCCTTCATGAGCTTCATGGTTTGAAAACAAAATCACAAGAATCGGGTGGAAAATCCGATTTTGTTTGTTTATACTGTGTTTGTAAACCATGAGGAGAAAACCGATGACAGACAAAAAAGAAATAAACCCGCAATGGTCTTTGGATTATGAAATCGTTGAAAAAGCAATTGATTTCATTAAAAAAAAACACGAGGCCCGGCCTTCCCTTGCCGATATTGCCGCATCCGTGAATTTAAGCGAATTCCATTTTCAAAAACTTTTTTCAAGATGGGTGGGCATCAGCCCCAAACGGTTCCTCCAGTATCTTACAAAAGAATATGCCAAGAAACTCCTGGATGAATCCAGAAATATCCTGGATGCAACCTTTGATGCCAGGCTGTCCAGCCCGGGAAGACTCCATGATCTTTTCATCCATTGTGAAGCGGTTACGCCGGGTGAATATAAAACCAGGGGGCAGGGCCTTGAAATCGTTTATGGATTTTCCCCTTCACCCTTTGGTGACTGCATGATTGCCCATACCTCAAGGGGAATCTGTGCCTTGAAATTTGTCAGGGACAATACGATAAAAGAACTTGAAGACCATCTTCATTCTCAATGGCCCAAGGCCTCCCTGAAAATGAACAATTCTGCTGTAAAAAGCCTTGCAAAATTTGTCTTCCCCTTTGATGACCAATGGGTCAGCGCCCCGCTTCACCTTTATGTCAAAGGCACCAATTTCCAGATCAAGGTCTGGGAAGCACTCACGAAAATACCCCTCGGAAGCACTGTTACCTATGAAGATATTGCACGGCATATCGGACTTCCCAAAGCCACCCGGGCTGTCGGCACCGCCATCGGGAAAAATCCCATCCCCTTTTTGATTCCCTGTCACCGGGTGATCCGGAAAATGGGGGAATTCGGCAATTATGGGGAAGGCCCGGACAGGAAAAAAGCCTTGATAGGATGGGAAGCGGCTAAAAAGGAATCATTTAAAAAGTCATCCGCTGGCACAGCATCAAAACCCTAGATTGCTGTGAGATCGATTTCAGAACGCTTACCAGATGTGCTGGAATTGTCGGAAAGGTAAATGATATCCGGCTGAAAACAATACAGTCGGGATTTGAATTTTTCCAGAAAAAACCGCTTGTTTTCAAGAATCTGGGGACCGAATAGCTGCTTTAAAAAACTGAATTTGGAAACATATTTCTGAACAACCTGAAGATGCAGGTCCATTTTTGATATGGCCTCGATCCTTCCCGCCATCTGGAATCCAAAAATCAACTCCATCCGGTCCGAATCCTGGAAAATGGAGGCTGCTACTTGCCTTTGACCTTCTGCATCTTTTATGTGTCTTGAATTTTCATTGGAAAAAAAATAGAAACCATCGGTAAGGAATACAAAATAAACTGGGGATGACCATGGGATATCGTTCCGACAAACCGAAAGGGTCATAACCCGTGTTTCATTTATCAGGCGCTTTGCCTTTTCCATCTGCTGTGATTCCATCGCATAATTTTATATGGATTGACTTTGTCTTTGTCAATCTTTAATAATTTATAGAAGCGCCAGCTTAAAAGGCCCTATAGCTGTTCTGAAATCCAGAGACAGGGTTTTCAATTGAGCCGGAATGTGTGGGGATTAAAAAAGGAATCGAAAAAGTGGAAACTGATGAAGAATTCGTTGTTCTGGTGGATGAAACCGACAGGGAAATCGGTATTGAAAAAAAAGCCCGGGTTCACTCCTCATTAACGCCTTTGCACAGAGCCTTTTCACTTTTTTTGTTCAATTCGACAAAAGAGCTGTTGCTTCAGCAGCGGTCAAAAACAAAAAAAACCTGGCCCGGCACATGGTCAAATTCATGCTGTGGCCATCCCTTGCCGGATGAATCCTATGAAAAGGCTGTCCTCAGAAGGGCACGCTTTGAGCTGGGGATTGAATTAAAAACCGTTACCAAAATTTTCGATTACCAGTACTGCTTTTCAAAGGACGGGATCATGGAAAATGAGATCTGCCCTGTTTTTATCGGGCTCTATGATGGAACAGTACAGCCCCGTCCCGATGAAGTTCAGGCAGTTCAATGGATAAACTGGGAGATCTGGGTCGAGGAAACCGTTCAACATCCAGACCTTTATTCGCCCTGGTGTGTGGAAGAAACAGAGCTTTTGGCCTCGAATAAAAATTTTATAAAATTTATTCTTTCACCATCCGGATCATAAGCTCTTTTTTTTCTGTATCATATACTGCATATTTTGATTCTTCAAAATCGTCCCGTGAAAACCCGATACTGCCAACATTCAATAGATATTTCCGATCATCCCCCAGATGAATGATACAGTTTTCCTTGATCCGCCTGCGGTAAAAATTCCTGTCTTTATAGGTAATCAATACCAGTTCATGGGTATGACCAGTGAAAAAAACCTGTTTGTCCGAGTTGTTGAAAATGGATTTTAAATAATAATCCGTTACGTCATGGATATAAGTGGTAATTTTATCAGGAGGCGTGCCATGGACAAAATGACAGTTTTCAAGCTCTAAATAGGCGGGGGTTTCTTCAAGATATCTAACGGATGCATTGGAAATCGCAGCAATATTATCCAGAAGTGGCTGCTTAATGCTTTTGGGAAAAAGCTCAAGATACTCCGGGTCGAACATGGCCAGTTCATGGTTGCCCCGAACAGAAACAACTTTCTTTGACATCAGAAGCTGGATAGTCTCTTCGGGCTGATCCCCATACCCGATAATATCCCCAAGACATATATAGTGATCAATTCCATATTTTTCCATGTCGGCAAAGACAGCCAGCATTTTTAAATAGGAGCTGTGGACATCTGAAAAAACAGCTATTTTCATATTAAAACCTTATCATTAAAAAAAAGAACAGGTTTTATAATAAGGCGCTATCCGGATAAGTAAACTACAAAATTTTATTCATTCTGCCGGTGTCCAGCCAGGATTTTGGCCATGATGGACCCGATTCCCCCATGGGGGGTTTTTTCAATAAAGGATCGCTTGATCACCTCATAAAATGCAGTTGCTGCAGGGGAAAGAGGAACATTTTTTGAAAACCCCAGACTGACATCAAGAAACAATTTTATGCCTTTAAGCTTGTGCATGGCAATTTTTTTTTCTTTTACTTTACGCTCGATGGATGGTTTTACAAGAAAGGAGATCCCTTCTCCCCTCTCTACAAGGTCAATGATAAATTCGGTGTTATTGGATTCCATGAAAACATTGGGGACAATCTTATGTTTCTCATAGAGATCTTGTATCTTCTGCCTTGTGCCGGAACCGGTTCCTTTCAGGATGAGCGGTTCCTTTGCAATGTCATGAAACGCTATTTCTTTTTTCCTGGTCAGGGGGTGATTCACATTCAGAATGACCACAATTTCTTCCTGGCTGAAGGGAATAAACTGAAGTCTTGAATCGTTCACATTCATCTGGGCCACTACAATCACTTCATTTTTAAAATCTCGTAAACTGTTGATCATGGCCATGGAACTGCCTTCTTCAAGGATGATTTTTATATTGGGATAGGCCCTGTGGAAAACCGACATGATAGACGGCATGATATAATTGGCATAGGCTTTTGTACACCCGATTTCCAGAAGACCCTGATTCAGTTCCTTAAGCTCGGTCAAGGTGTTTTCAACCTCATCTTCGAGACTGAAGATCCTTTCAGCTTTTTCAAACAGTATTTTCCCGACATGGGTCAGGCCAACCTCTCTGCCCTCCCTTCTAAACACTTTCATGTCATAGAAATTTTCAAACAATTTGATCTGGGCAGTCACGGCAGGTTGAGAAATACAGAGTTTTTCAGCGGCAACCGTATAGCTTGCGTATTTCGCAACATAGTAGAAGGCCCTTAATTGATTTAAATTGATCATGATTCTCAATCCTCAATTATCAAGGTTACCACAGGGAAATCAGGTGCTATAAGAAAATCTTATAGCACCCATAATTTTATATGAATTGACAGTTTTTTTGTCAAGCCATATTACTGACCCATAATACTTGCTTTCTTGATTTGATAATCGGGCCTGTCCCCTGAACGTCGGCGGCTTCTATCTTAATCTTTCTTCTCGATTTTCTGCAGGTATGGTTCGGTGCCAGGTTTTTTTGTTTGGTTTTTTTTAACACTTAATTTTTTAATTGGAGGTAAAAATGGCTGACAAGAGTTTTCCTAATCCCCACGAGATAGAAGCAATCCCCGGAACAGAAGGTTGGGAAAGGATGTATCCGTACCATTATCTGTTTACAACAAAAGATAAGGAACGAGAAACATATGAAAACAATACGTTCTGGTTCAATGACGCCCTTCATTACCCGGAACCTATGTATCCTTTCGACATCATCTGGGATGAAGCCTGGTTCCTGGCGCTGTCCCAGTTCAATACCCGAATTTTTATGATCCCGCCGGTTTACGGAGTGGATCACAGAATCATCAACGGGAATGTCTATATTGCGCCGGTTCCTGTCACCGACCCTGAAGAAGTTCAGAAAAGGGTTCCCTTGTTCATGGAAAGAGCCGGTTATTATTTTGAAAACTGGAATACCCTCCATGATAACTGGGAAAAGAAAATGAAGGGGATTATTGCCGATCTTGAAGCGCTTCAAATCCCGACCCTGCCAGCCATGGAAGATATCTCCGTTGTCAAAAACGGCCTTGGAACTTCATCCGGATATGAATTGATCAAAAATTACGACAAGCTCATCGATCTTGGAATCCGCTGCTGGCAATATCATTTTGAATTTTTAAACCTCGGGTATGCCTCCTATGTTATTTTTGTTGATTTCTGCACCAAAGCCTTCCCGGATATCCCCTTACAGAAAATTACCCAGATGGTCGCCGGAATTGATGTTATCCTGTACCGGCCCGATGAGGAACTCAAAAAACTCGCAAAACTGGCAGTAGAATTCAACCTCATCTCGCAGATCGGAAATGATACCAAAGACGTGAAAGATGTCATTGCATCCCTTCAAGGGTCTGAAAACGGGAAAAAATGGATCAGCGCCTGGGAACAGGCAAAAAATCCGTGGTTTAATATTTCAACCGGAACCGGATGGTATCATCAGGACATTTCCTGGAACGACAACCTGAATATCCCCTTAAGCTCCATCCGGATTTATATGGAAAAAGTTAAGGCTGGCGTCTCCATTGATCGCCCCATGGAAGCGGTTCAGGAAGAACGCAAACGGTTGATAAAGGAATACAGAGGTCTTTTAAAAACCGATGAAGACCGAAAAACATTTGATCAGCTTCACGGCACTGCAGAACTGGTGTTCCCCTATGTTGAAAACCATATGTTCTATGTTGAGCACTGGTTCCATTCCATTTTCTGGAACAAAATGAGGGAAGTGGCTGTCATCATGACGGAACATAAATTCTTAAAAGGCTCCGAGGATATCTGGTTCCTGTCCAGAAGCGAAATCAAGGAAGCCTTGTGGGATCTTGTTACTGCCTGGGCCTCCGGGACAAAAGGCTACGGCCCCCTGCACTGGCCTGAAGAAATCGCCTGGAGAAAAGGGGTCTATCAGAAATTCAAAGAACACCGTCCCCTTCCGGCTTATGGTACACCACCTGAAGTCATTGCCGAACCCTTTACCATCGTCCTCTGGGGTGTTACCAATGAGAGCATGGCAGCCTGGGCCAAATTAAAAGAAATCGGAGATCCGGACAAAGTCAATGAAATAGAAGGATTTGCAGGATCACCCGGAGTGGTGGAAGGTATTGCAAGGGTCTGCCGTTCTGTGGCAGACATCGGTCAGCTTAAAGAAGGGGAAATCCTTGTGGCACCCACCACATCCCCGTCCTGGGCACCGGTTTTCCAGAAAATCAAAGGCGTTATTACCGATGTCGGCGGGATCATGAGCCATGCGGCCATTGTCTGCCGTGAATATGGCATGCCGGCTGTTGTCGGCACAGGCCAGGCCACAACGATTATCAAATCCGGCATGAAAATCAAACTGAACGGCGATACCGGAAGAATTTATATCGAAAGGTAAGTTGCTATTATGGAAAAAAGATCTGATTATGTCCTCTGGTTTGAAGAATGTGATCTCGGCGCCATCCCAATTGTGGGTGGTAAAAACGCAAGCCTTGGTGAACTGCTCAAAGCTGAAATCCCTGTCCCGCCTGGATTTGCCATAACGACCAACGCCTACAGGCTATTTTTGGAGCAGGGCGGTATCCGAAAAGAAATCTACAAGATTCTGGAAGGTGTTAAGGCCGATGATATGGATTCCGGTGAAACATCAAGCAAGGCAATCCGGGCACTGATTGAGAAAACACCGGTGAGCGATGACCTCCAGGATTATATTGGTGAATTTTACAGAAGATTGTCCAAAAGGTGTTATGTTCCTGCTGTTCCTGCGGCTGTTCGATCCAGTGCGACCGCTGAAGATCTGCCGGGAGCCAGCTTTGCAGGACAACAGGACACCTTCCTCTGGATCAGGGGCATGGATGGGATTCTCACCCATGTGAAAAAATGCTGGTCAAGTCTTTTTACCTCAAGAGCGATTTATTACAGGGCAAAAATGGGATTTCCCCATGAAAAAGTGGAAATCTCCGTAGGTGTTCAGAAAATGGCCAATGCGTGGACCGCCGGTGTCATGTTTACATTGAATCCTGCCACCGGAGACCGGTCCACCGTTGCCATCGATGCAAACTGGGGATTTGGAGAAAGTGTTGTCAGCGGTGAATGCACCCCCGATAATTTTATTATCAACAAAATCACGGATGAGGTCATTAAAAAAACGGTTTCCCACAAGACCATCCTCTATACGCGTAATCCGGAAACGCACTCTGTCATAAAACAGGCGGTTCCTTCTGAAAGAGCCGATATCCAGTGTGTTGTGGATAAAGATGTCATTGAACTTGCGAGAATCGGCAAACGGATTGAAAAGCATTATGGCAAGGCCATGGATATTGAATGGGCCATTGACAAGGACACTCCCGGCCAGGCAAAGATTATGATTCTTCAAAGCCGGCCGGAAACAGTTTGGAGCGATAAAAAAGTGGAGCCCATCATGGCTGCCCGATCATCAGCCCTGGAACACATCTGTGCAGGGCTTGTTGCAGGAAGAAAATTAACGCATTGATTTAAAATATAATTTTGTTTAACCGCCGGACCCTGAAATTTCAGGGTCTGGTAAAAAATATAAACCAGTGCGCATCGCGCAGGCAACCCTATTTTTGCGTCAACAGGGAAGCAACTGAAAAAGGAGAAACAAACCATGAAAGACATGAGAGATTTTATTGCAATCTGTGAGGAAAAAGGTCTTCTGAAACGTATCACGGCAGAGGTCGACACCCATCTGGAATTGTCACATATTGCAAAACTGAACGAAGAAGCACAGGGCCCGGCATTGCTGTTTGAGAACTGCAAAGGCTATAAAACACCGGTTATTACCAGTGCCGCCACCACAGTTCAACGACTTGCCATTATCATGGGCGAACCTGAAAATTCAAGCCTTACAGATCTCTATGTAGCCTGGGCGGAAAAAGCAAAAAAACCCATCCCGCCCGTATATATTGACAAATCCAAAGCGCCCTGTAAGCAGAATATTATGATGGGCGACGATGTGGACTTAAACATATTCCCCATTCCCCATTACTATCCGTTAGATGGTGGAAAATATTATGGAACCGCTCATTTTATCATCACAAAAGATCCGGATTCAGGCTGGGTAAACCTGGGCACATACAGAAGTCAGCTTCTGGGCAAAGATAAAATCGGTACCCAGTTTATCAAAGGGAAACATGCTGATATCATGTTGAAAAAATACCAGGCGCTTGGGAAACCCATGCCATGTGCCTCCATTTCAGGTTGCGATCCAATATTGTTCATCCTGGGTGCTGCCCGCGTTGGTGCATTCACCAGTGAATATGATGTAGCTGGCGCTTTCAGGGGTGAAGCCGTTGAAGTCGTTAAGGGTGAAGTAGTGGACCTGCCCATCCCAGCTCATGCTGAAATTGTTGTTGAAGGCTTTGTGGATGCGAACAAATTCATGGAAGAAGGACCCTTTGGAGAATACACAGGATACTACTCCGGCGTTGGTACAGATCCCAGAAATTTCATTGATGTCAAATGTGTTACTTACAGAAACAACCCGATTCACTGGGGAACAACGGTTGGCCGTGCTGTAACCGATTCTCACATGGTTATGGCATTGTCTTATGGTGCAACGCTTTGGCAACAGCTCAATGAAATGAATATCCCGGGTCTGAAAAACTGCTATTGCCCGCCGGAAGGCGCAGGCAGATTCCTTGCCATTATTTCCATGAAACAAATGTATCCCGGACATGTTGATCAGGTATTGACGGCAGCCATCTCTACAGAAATGGGTGCATATGGCCTTAAAACCGTGATTGTGGTTGATGACGACATTGATTCATGGGATATCCCCAGAGTCATGTATGCCATGAGTTTCAGGTTCCAGCCCAACCGCTGCCAAGTTATCAAAAGAGGCCGATCCACCCCGCTTGATCCTTCTCTGCCCATTGATGCAAGATGGATTACCGGAAGACTTCTCATGGATTGTACGATTCCTTATGAATGGGATCAAAAACCAATCCAGATCAAACTTGATCCTGCCATGGTTGCCAGAGTCAAAGCAAGATGGTCTGAACTCGGATTTTAATGAAAGGAATTGATCGTGAAACCCATACGATATACAAAAGCAATGACCGACGAATTCCTGAAAGATGGATACTGGACCCAGGAAACATTTTATGATTTCTGGGAAAAGAATGCAAAAGAAATCCCGAACCAGGAAGCACTGGTTGATTCAAAATACCGACTGACATGGAAACAGGCAGTGGAACTGGCGGATGCCATGGCCATCTCCTTTGTGGAGATGGGAATTGAAAAACATTCCAGGGTCATTATCCAGTCTCCGAACAGTGTGTACGGTTTTCTTGCCAGAATTGCATGCGAGAGGGCAGGTCTGATTTCCCTGACGGTTTATCCATATTTGAGGAAAAAAGAGCTGACCTATATGGTGGACAGAACCAAGGCATCAGCGGTTATTATCCTTCATACCTACAATAAATTTAATTATCTTGAAATGTATGAAGATCTTCAAAAGGACTTTCCTCATTTAAAGAATATCTTTTTGTTTGATGATCTGGTTCCCCAGGGAGCGCCGGCAGGAACATTCTCACTTACTGCCTTGGTTGAAAAAAGAGTGCAATTGCCCATCGACAAATCAATCCTGGTAAAAAGACGGCTGGATGCAGTTGAAAACATTGCCATCCTTACCACGACTTCCGGAACCACCGGAATCCCCAAGCTGGTTGAATGGCCAGCAGCGCCCCGCATCTGCACGTCCAAGGGCCGGGTGGATATCTGGAGCCTGACCAAGAATGACATCACCATGGCCATTGCCCCCCATGCGGGTGGGGCTGCCGGAACCCTCACCTATTTTGCCGCTCCCATAGCAGGGGCCAAAACCGTGATGCTGGAAGAATTTTCCCCGGAAGCAGCGCTTGCTTTAATTGAAAAGGAAAAAGCCACGGCCATCGGCGTTGTGCCGACCCATCTGATTCGCATGCTGGAAGCTGATGTTTCAAAATATGATCTCAGTTCCTTACGATTTATCCGCTCTGCGGGTGGATATCTACCGCCCCAGGTGGCAGAAGAAGCAGAAGCTGCCTTTGGTGCATCCATCACGAGTGATCTGGGCACCCAGGACATGGGTTCTGTTTCAGGATGCCGTGTGGAAGATTCCAAGGATTTAAGAAGAAGAACTGTCGGCAGAATGCTGCCCGGCAACAAGGTAAGACTGGCCAATCAGGAAAATCGGGAATTGAATGTTCCGGATGGTGAGCCCGGTATCCTCTATTTCAGGGGGCCCCATGCACCAGCCGGGTATTACAGGGATGAAGAACTGACGTCCACCGTATTTGACAAGAACGGCTGGACCACAACAGAAGATATTGTCAAGTTTGACCAGGGATGCCTCTGGATTCTCGGTCGGGCCAAGGACATGGTTATCCGTGGCGGGCAGAACATTTATCCGGCTGAAGTGGAAGGCCTTATGAATGATCATCCGGCAGTGGGTTCCGTAGCCATTGTCGGGTATCCGGACAAGGAAATGGGTGAACGCTGTGCCGCCTATGTAATTCCCAAAGCCGGTATGACCTTTACCTTTAAAGATATGGTCGCTCATCTGAAATCAAAAGAGATTGCCATGTTCAAGCTTCCCGAACATCTGGAGATCGTCACGGAATTCCCCACGGTCGGAGATTCCGGAAAAATCAACAAGGAAACCTTGAAAAAAGATATCCGGCAAAGACTCGGGTTATAAACCTTAAGACGGCAGCAGAAAAGATCATTCAACGCATCTTACCTGCTGCCGTTATACAAAAGGCATAAAAATGAACACACCCAAAACCGTTTTGATTATTTCCACCCTGGATACCAAAAGGGAAGAAACGCGGTATTTAAAATATAAATTTAAAGAGATTGATGTTCTGCCTTTATTGATGGATCTTTCCATGAGAGGAAAGGAAGTTTCCCGGGCTGAACTGACTCCTGCCCATGTGGCAACAGCCGGTGGCAGCTCCATTGAGGAGATCAATCTATCCAAGGAACGCTCCACCATCACCAATATCATTATTGAAGGGGCATCCAAAATCGCAAAAGACCTTTATGCTGCCGGAAAAATCCATGGGGTCATGGCCATCGGTGGGTCCACCGGTTCCCTCATGGCCACCGATGTCATGCGATCCTTGCCCTTCGGCATCCCCAAACTGATGATATCCTCGACAGCGGCTCTTCCAGGGCTTTCCACCAAATATATCGGCACCGGAGATATCCTTTTGTTTCATTCCGTCATTGAAATAAGCGGTGTGACGGACATGTTGAAAAATGTTATGGACCGGGCCTGCTATGCCATGAAAGGAATGATCAAATACGTTAGCAACAATCTGGCCGCCAGTGATAAAAAAACCATTGCCATGACCATGCTGGGCCCCTGTGAACAATGTGCCAGCACAGTCAGGACAAGCCTTGAAAAAGAGGGCTACCAGATTACCGGTTTTTCCGCAGCAGGTGTGGGCGACCGGGCCATGGAAAAAATGATTTCCGAAGGATTTTTTCAGGGCGTCATTGATCTTGCCCCCGGCGGTGTGGGTGAACATTTTTTCGGTTATATGAGAGATGGCGGCCCGACCCGTCTTGAATCCGCAGGGCTTAAGGGTATTCCCCAGATCATCTCCACCTGCTCGGTGAACCACATGACCCCGTCCAGATCCAAGTATAAAAAAGAATTCCTTGAAAGACGCAAATATGACCTGGATAAATACAGAACCTGGATCAGGCTTACCCCGGATGAATTGAAACAGGTGGCAGGTGAGTTTGCACGAAAGCTTAACAATGCAAAAGCCCCTGTAAAAATAATGGTTCCTCTCAAAGGCTGGTCCTCGGTGGATGCTAAGGGGAACCCGACCTATGACCCTGAAGAAGACAAGATTTTTGTTGATACATTAAAAAGCCTCCTGGATTCAAAAATAGAAATTATTGAAGTGGATGCCAATATGGAAGATCCTTTGTTCAGTGAGCGGGTAGTACAAACCGCTTTGGAGATTTTCTAATGAATGTGATACAACCCAAAAAAGTGGAGAAAAAGAAATGATTGTTAAAAACTGGATGCGTAAAAATCCTGAAACCATTTCAAGTGATCTTTCAGCAAAAGAAGCCATGCAGCTTTTTGAAGAAAAAAGAGTCCCCTTTATGGCTGTGGTGGATAACAACAAATTCAGAGGACTTCTTGCACGGCGGGATTTGAGGGAGGCAGCTTCCTGGGCTATTTCAACCCAGGATATATATGAAGTTCAATTTTTTAACGAAAGACTGAAGGTCAAAGATGTCATGGTGCGTAAACCGGTGACCCTTACCGTCAATGATACGGTTGAAACCGCCATTCAAAAAGGAAAACAGTTCGGCAGGAATTTTCTGCCGGTCATGGATGGCGATAAACTTGTGGGGTCTTTGTCCAACAGGGATTTTACCAGGGCCTTGAGCCGTCTTCTGGGTGAAGATCAAGCCCTGCATGGCGTTTCCATTGAATTGACCGAAGATCCTAAAATGACCATCCGGAAAATCCTTGAGGATATTTTCATGATGGGTATTGAAATCAAAGGGCTGTTTACATTAAAAGATGCGGACTCCGGAAAGGATCGCCTGATTATCCGGTTTGAAGCCAAATGTTTTAAGCGGATTGTCTCATTAATTGAAGAAAAAGGGTACAATCTGGTGGAAGTGGTCAAACACGAGAATAAGGTTTAGAACATAAGATTTGATTGAACAACCGTAAGGAGCCTTATATGACAAAACGATTAATCGTAGGAATAGCCGGAGCAAGCGGTGTGATCTATGGCGTGAGGATGCTTGAGGTTTTAAAAAACCGTGGTATTGAAACGCATCTGATTATTTCCGAGGCAGGAAAACTAAATATCAAAATAGAAACCGACTATGATGTGGAAGACGTCCTTGCCATGGCCGACTTCACCTATACCAACAAGCAGATTGCCGCTTCAGTGGCCAGCGGCTCATTTCAGACCATGGGCATGGTGATTGCACCCTGTACGGTTAAGACGCTATCGGGAATCGCCAACTCCTATAATGAAAATCTTCTCATTCGGGCTGCGGATGTTCAGCTCAAGGAAAAACGAAAATTGGCCCTGATGTTCAGGGAAACTCCTCTGCATGTCGGGCATTTAAGGCTCCTCACTCTGGCCGCAGAAATGGGAGCCCATATTGTTCCGCCGGTTCCGGCTTTTTATCATCATCCTAAAACTATTGATGATATCATCAACCAGTCTGTTGGAAAAGTCCTGGATTATATGGGTATTGAGCATGACCTTTTCAAACGGTGGGATAATTCGGAGCTGGAAAAACTGGGAGAAGCCCCTGCAAATAGCCATGTAACGGAAAAATCCAAGGAAAGCGATTGCAAGGTTGTTGCAATGAAATAAGAGAGGAGCCTATTTTTTGATGCGTCAGCCCAAGTGTAAAATCACGGTTATCAAACGATCTTTGAATAAGGATATCATTGATGCGTATATGAACCCGGAAATGAAAAATCATGCCCTCTGCAGCAAGGTCAAGGAAGGGGATGAATTTTTTGTCTATGCTGAGTGGGACATGCCGGAAAATTTCTGTCCCTGGGCCTGGGCAGATATACGGCAGGATATCCTGGCCATTATCAACGGCGCCCAGTTTCCCTGGATAGGTCAAAAGGGGGTAACCATTTCAGGGTGCACCGACTGGTTCAGACCAGTTTTATTCAAGATTGAAAAACTTTAAGGCTCTGCATGGCGGAAAAGGAAAAGCCCATATTTGATCTTATCCTCTTTGACCTTGAGGGGACCCTGGTGGATTTTCAATGGCGCCTGGATGAGGCGGTCCGGGAAATCCTTCCCATCCTTGTTGCCTCCGGCATTGATATTCATAGATACAGACCTTCACCCGACTATGCCGATCTGTTCAACACCACACGGGATCTGACCCGGAACTGGGATACTAAAAAATCCATTCAGTTGTTTGAACAACTCGGGGCCATTTATGACAAATACGACAAAGATGCTTTAAGCCGATGGGCTCCTTATCCGGATACCCTTCCCTTGCTTGAAAAACTTGCCAAAGCCGGGTTTCGCATGGGCGTGGTCAGCAATTGCGGTGCTCAAGCTGTCAAAAGCGTGCTTGCCCGGTTCAACCTGGAAGGGTTTTTTGAGATTATTCTGTCAAGAAACGATGTCTCTTATATCAAACCATCTCCTGAAAGCCTGATCGTGGCCCTTGAAAAATTGGGTGTTTCACCGGACAGAGCGCTTTTTATCGGTGATTCCGTCAATGATATCCTGGCCGCCAATGCCATACCCATGCCGTCCTGCTTTCTTTCCGGCGGAGAAAGCCGTGTGACCGGTGAAGACGGAAATATGGCAGCATTCCGGATATCTTCTCTGTTCGACCTTGCTCATATCCTCGTTCAATAATTTTTACCATGAAGGACATGAAGATTTTGTTTTACATCTCAGAAATGCTCTGCCAGCCGACAACCTGAACATTATTCCGGGTATAGGACTGAGTCCCCCCATAAATCAAGGAAGATTCAACCGGTATGTCAGAGAGCCCTGAAAAATATTCCAGGCCTTTGAAATAATCGGAGTTAACCGTCTGTCCGGATTTAATCTCTATCTGAGAAAGTGAATTTCCATTATCACAGATTACGTCTACCTCATTTCCCTTACTGTCACGGAAATAATACAGATTGTCGGCTTTCCCTCTGTTATATCTTGCCTTTAACAATTCAGAAAATACATAGGTTTCAAAAATAGCCCCTTTTAACGGGTGGGAGAACATCTGGTCAGCTTTAGTGATTCCAAGAAGAAAGGATGCAAGCCCGGTATCCAGGAAATAGAGTTTGGGTGCCTTGATCAGGCGTTTGTTAAAATTCCTGTAATATGGCCTGAGAAGCTTGATGATAAAACTTGCCTCAAGCACAGATATCCAGGATTTCACGGTATTATGATTGACCCCGCAGTCATTTCCAAGGGATGACAGGTTCAATATCTGACCGGTTCTTCCGGCGCAGAGTTTCAGAAAAATTTCAAATGCGGACAGATCTTTAATATTGATAAGCCTTCGAAGATCCCTTTCCACATAGGTGTTGACATAAAACTGCATGGCTTCCGAAGGATCAAGGTTTTTATCAAATATCCGGGGGTAAAAGCCTTTGAATAAAACTTCGTCCAGGACGGTCTTGTCGCTGTTATTCTGATATGCCTCATCATAGGAAAGCGGCAAAAGATTTACAATGGCGCTTCTTCCGGCAAGGGACTGGGTCATTGTCTCCATCAGATCAAACTGTTGGCTCCCGGTTAATATAAACAAGCCGGCTTTATTTTTTTCATCCACAAGGGTCTGGATATATGACATCAAATCCGGCTCCCGCTGGATTTCATCAATAATGGCACCATCCGGAAAACGATTTAAAAATCCTCTGGGATCTTCTTTGGCAAACCTTCGCTCATCCAGATCTTCAAGAGAGATATATGCTTTTTCAGGAAATATCATTTTGCAGAGTGTGGTTTTCCCGGACTGCCTTGGGCCTGTTATCGTCACAACCGGGTATTGACTTGCATAAGCCAATACTTTATCGGAAATATTTCGTCTGATCGACGTCATGGGATTCTCCACATTGATTTGGAATCATTTTATGTCTAATAAATCAATTGGCACAGATTGTCAATTCAATTAACAATCTGTGCCAAAACCTGTTTTTGGCCGGAGGGCCACGAGGATGGCCGAGGAGAGGATCAGAGCCGTGCCCGCCGCCTGCATCCATCCGATGGGCTGCCCCAGAAAGACGGCGGAAAGCCCCACCGTGGTGACCGGTTCAAAGGTGGACAGCATGGAGGCGTTCAC
>JAIFMF010000206.1 GCA_020048635.1 Desulfobacula sp.
TTTCCCTTGAGATGCCTCTATTAACTGCTCGACTTCCTGAGCAGCCGGTCCCGTGCCGATGACCAGGACATTTTTTGAAAAAAAAGGAGATTGGCTTGCAGACTCGAAAAGAGATTGCCACAGACTCTGAAATACAAGAAACAAAAAAACTCCGGAAATCATATGGAACGGAATAGAGGAGACTCTGTTCAGCAACAAAAGCACAACAAGGGAAATTCCTCCGGCAATGGCTGCACGGATAATAAACGTTTTATAAAACCAGGGCCTGATATTGTATACCTCACACAGGTATGAACTGAAAATCAGGACAGGAACAAATCCTGTCACCCATAACCCTGACAAAAGACCTGGCGAATATCCGGGTGGCCTGTTTATCCACAGCACTAAAATGGCCAATGCAGCGATTGTGTCACCGCCCATGAGAATCATCTGTTTTCGGATCAGGCTTCCTTTTATCGACACTCCCACACCCCCATATCCTTATCCTCCAGAGTCTCTTTTAATACCCTTTTCTTATCATGATATGCCTTGATATCCTTGACACATTCTTATGTCAAGACAATATCCGAGAGATTTTTCTCGGACAGCCCCCGGAACAGGTCAAGCTGATCCGTTTGGCCCAGAACACTGGCCACATCCTGTGATTCCAGGACAAAAACTCAGGGCCGATACAGATCATGACGAATATCATCGGTAAACTGCTGAATTCTCTCAACGGGCATATCCAGATGGAGTAGCGCCTGACGGGTGAATTCCAAAGCAGCTTCAAATTCAGCGATGTGAAGATCCGGGTGATTTTTTTTCACAAGGGTTGTAATTGCTCTTGCAACAACCGTTGCAGGGGTTGTGATCAGAAGAAGTCTCGCTTTTTCAATATGTGCTGCTTCCAGTATAACCGGCTGGCTTGCATCGCCAAAGATGATAGGGAACCCGAAAGATTTAAGCTGTTCCACCCGTCTGGAGTCAAATTCCAGGATCACAAACACCACCCCGATGCGCTGAAGTACATCGGCAATATGTTTGCCCACGCGACCCCCGCCCGCAATGACCAGATGATCCTTCAGGCTTTCATCCGGAAGATTGATGGTCTGAAACGTATAAGGCTTTCCCCACCGGTTGCGAAGGGTGTAAAGCGGTGCGGTCAGACCGGATACAAAGGGGGTAAAAAACATGGTCAGGATGGTGGTGGTGAGAATGAGGGAATAAAACTCCAGGGTAATGGAACCGGAGCTGATACCCACCCTTGCCAGAACAAAGGAAAACTCGCCGATCTGGGAAAGCCCCAGGGCTGTGGCCAGGGGAATAATATTGCGATACCCGAAAGCCCTGCTCAGGCCTCCGAATATCAATCCTTTCCCTGTCATGATGACCACAACCAGAAACAGAACCATCTGATAATTGGCAATGAGAAACCAGGGATCAAAGAGCATCCCCACGGAGGTAAAAAAAAGAAGGCTGAAGATATCCCTTAAGGGAATGATATCGCTCAGGGCCTGGTATCCATAGTCTGATTCACTTAAGAGCATACCTGCCACAAAGGCGCCAAAGGCAAAGGACAACCCGAAAAGATAAGTGCCGTAACCGATCCCCAGCCCCATGGCAACCGTTGCCAGAAGAAACAATTCCCTCGAATTCCACCCGGCAATGCGTTTCATCACCCAGGGCAGAAGTCTTGTCCCTACAAAAATCATCAACAAAAGAAAAACCACAGCCTTTATTGCGGCAATCCCCAGCAACGGCAAACCGACCGCCGGATCATTAAGCTGAGGCAAGATAATCATCATGGGTACGATGGCCATATCCTGAACAATGAGCATACCGATCATAACCCTGCTGGACAGGGTTCCGATCCGTCCCTGGTTTTCCAGGGTCTTTAACAGAACCATGGTGCTGGATAAGGAAATCAGTGCCCCAAACCACAGGGACTGCATCCATGGCCAGCCAAAGGCCATACCGATACAGAAACCAAAAATAAGGGTTAACAGGATCTGGATGGGAGTGCCGATCAACGCAATATTTTTTACCGGTTTCAACTCCTTAAAAGAAAATTCAAGACCCAGCGCAAACAGCAACAGGGCGATCCCGATCTCTGCCAGCATCTCTATTTCATGGATGCCGGAAACCGTCACCCCTCCGGTATAAGGCCCCACTGCCACCCCTGCCAGGATATACCCCAAAACCAGGGGCTGTCTCAACCGCTGGGCGATCACCCCCCCGATGAATGCAGCCATCACAATAATGACAATATCCCCTGCAATTCCCAAATTTCTGCTCCTTGTAATTATTTTTACCTGTTTGTTTCTTATCACACTTCCATGAGATTCCGGAAATATTTTTATATTTGATTTATTGGGTCTGTATGGTCTAAACTGGATCAGTATATTTTATATCGATATTCATCCGGGAGGATCTGCCATGAAATTACAATATATGATTGTTATATCAATTATTTTTTTTCTTTTTTCATCTGCTGCTGAGGCCGATACCCTTCCCCTTTTATCAAAAGGCCAAACGGTTTATGTTCCTGCCTATTCTCATATTTATATCGGCAACAGGGAAACCCCTTATCTTTTGGCCGTTACCTTGAGTATCCGGAATATCAGCCCTTCAACACCCATTCATATTACAGAGGTCCGTTACCATGATACCCAGGGTAATTTTCTTAGACATTTTATCAAGGATCCCATGACGCTTGGCCCTCTATCCGCCACCCGGTTTATCATCCACCAGAGTGATAAGGACGGCGGGTCCGGTGCAAGCTTTATTGTACTGTGGGAAGCCAAAGAAAAAACCAATCCGCCCATTATCGAAACGGTTATGATCGGAACCTCGTCCCAGCAAGGGATTTCATTTACCTCCAGGGGAGAGGCCATCCTGGAAAAAGAATAGAAAAACCTGATGATTTTTGACTTTTGTTTTGCTATCATACCCGCCATATAAAATAAAGAACCGATAGAATAAGGGGAAATAATGAAAGCCGACGTATTTTTCATGGACCTGGAAGCCACTTCAAGGGAAAATCTTCCCAATAAACTGGCAAGGCTTATTAAAACTGCAGGAATGGAATCCGTTTTAAAAGAAAATGATCTGACTGCCGTAAAAGTTCATTTTGGGGAGCAGGGCAATACTGCCTATATCCGCCCTGTTTTTATCCGGAAAATCATTGAGACCATCCGGGAATGTAAAGCCTCTCCTTTTTTGACCGATGCCAACACCCTTTATGTGGGTACACGTTCCAACAGTGTTTCCCATATTCACACGGCCATTGAAAACGGATTTTCCTATTCCTCCATGGATGCCACCCCCATTATCATTGCCGACGGGCTCCGGGGAAAAAATGAAACCAAGATTGAAGTGAATCAGAAAAATTGTAATCATGTTTATATCGGTTCCGAGGTTGTTGAAGCCGATGCCCTGGTTTCCGTGGCCCATTTCAAAGGTCATGAACTTGCCGGGTTTGGCGGAACCTTGAAAAATCTTGGTATGGGATGTGCCTCAAGACGGGGAAAGCTGGATCAGCACTCCAATGTAAGCCCCAAGATAAAACGTAAGACCTGCATCGGATGCGGAGAATGTGCAAAACACTGTCCCGGCGATGCCATTTACCTTGAAGAAAAAAAAGCTTTTATCAGGGCAGAATCCTGCATTGGATGTGCCGAATGCATTGTCCGGTGCCCCACGGGTTCCGTCACCATCAACTGGAATCAGACGGTTCCGGTCTTTCTTGAAAAAATGATGGAATATACCCTGGGTGTCCTGCAAAACAAAAAGGACAAAGCCTTTTTCATCAATTTTATCACGGATATCTCGCCCAACTGCGACTGCCTTTCCTATAGTGGCTCCCCCATTGTCAACAATGTCGGCGTGCTGGCATCCCTGGACCCGGTAGCCATTGATCAGGCGAGCGCCGATCTGGTCAACAGGCAGACAGGTCTTCCCGGAACCGAGCTGAAAGCAAACCTGAATCCCGGCGAGGACAAATTCAAGGGACTTTATCCTGCAGTGGACTGGCAGCATCAGCTTGAATATGGAGAAACCCTTGGGCTCGGTACACGGGATTACACCCTTATCCCGATGAAAACCCTGGCGTATAAAGCCTGAATCAAGCCTTATCTTAACTGATGCGTTTCAGCCCAGGCCTTTACATGGATAGGGGATTCAAGGACCGTCACTCCTGCTTCCAGTAAAGCCTTTGTTTTGCCGTCATAGGTTCCGGCAGACCCCCTGACGATGGCTCCGGCATGACCCATTTTTTTACCCTGGGGTGAGAATCGGCCGGCGATATAAGACGCCACCGGTTTTTTCATATTAGCGGCAATATATTCAGCCGCCTTTTCTTCCTGTTCTCCGCCGACTTCACCCACGATGATGACGGCATCCGTATCCGAATCATTTTCAAACATCTCAAGGATCTTAGGCAGGTTACACAGCACCACAGGATCGGCTCCCATGCCCACAACCGTGCTCTGGCCGATCTTTATTTCGGAAAGAATACCGGCAAACTCATAGGACAGGGTCCCGGATCGGGAAATAATACCCACCCGTCCGGGTGCAAACAAAGACGCCGGCATGATACCCATTTTGCCTTTGCCGGGAACAAGGATGCCGGGAGTTGTGGGACCCAGGGCAATGACCTGTTTCTCATCGACATAGTCTCGCATTTTTATGACATCATGAACCGGAACGTGCTCCGGCACGATGACAATAAAGTCAATACCTGCATCGATGGTTTCAAGAAACGCATCCAGGACAAAAGCAGCCGGAACAAAAAACACCGAGGCATTGGCGCCGGTCTCTTTGACGGCATCATCCACATAATTGAACACGGGCAGACCTTCCACAAGGTTCCCGCCTTTGCCGGGGGTGACGCCGCCGACAATCTTTGTTCCGTACTGAAGCATCCATTTTGTCTGGATGCTGCCTATTTTTCCGGTGATGCCCTGGACAATCACCCGTGTATCATCATTCAAAAGAATGCTCATATTTTTTTGTCCTTATTATCAGCTCATTTTTCCGAGAGAGGGGTCATTTAATAATGCGATCAGTCGATCAACGGCTTTTTCCGTAGCTGCTTCCGTCACCACATGAATACCACCTGATTTTAGAATCTCCCAGGTTTCTTCCTGATGATTGCCAAGGGCCTTGGCCACAATGGGAAGGGTCACACCATGGTCTTTAATGTACCGGACAATGCCTTTTGCCCCTTCATGAATGGGGTTGATTCCGCCGTAGATATTGATGAATATGGCCTTTAAGGGTTTCATCAAAATAAGTTCCATGCATTTGTACAAAAGATCGGCCGTAATGCCCCCGCCGGTTTCAAGAAAATTTGCAGGCGAAAGTTTATGGCCGATGATATCCATAGAAGCCATGCCAAGACCGGCTCCGGAGGAAATCAGGCCGATATCCCCGTCAAGGTCCACATAGGTGACCCCAATCTCTTTTCCCTTTTTTTCAAGCAGATTGCCGATCCTGCCCTCGGATGACAGGGAAAGATTTTTCTTCACCCTGAACATGGCCGAGTCATCAATTTCAAGGACGGCGTCCACAGCCATGAGCCCGCCGTTATCCAGAATGACAAGGGGGTTGATCTCCGCGATCATGGCCTCATACTGGTGAAATATCTGGTAAAGGCGAACCAGGATAGTCGAACAGGCAGATAGACGGTTGTCGGGAAGGCCTGCACTGCGCAGAAGCTTGACTGCCTGATACGGGTAAAACCCGAATTTCGGATCGATTTCGAATGAGGCGATTTTGTCCGGAGAATTTTGGGCTGTTTCTTCAATATGCACGCCGCCCTCGGTACTGACCACAACCACGGGTTTCCCTGAATACCCGTCAATGGTGATGCCCATGTAAAGCTCTTTTCTGATGAATGCCTTCCCACAGACCATGATTTCCCGGACCGGGAGGCCCTTGATGTCCATCTCAAAAAGCGCTTCTGCGGTTTTCCGCAATTCATCCGGGGTTTCTGCAATCCTGATGCCGCCTGCAAGCCCGCGGCCACCCACCAGTACCTGTGATTTAAGAACAGCAGGATAGCCTGTCTTTTCCGCAACTCTCACTGCATCATCCACCGTCCCTGCAACACCCCGTTCCGGCAAGGGTATGCCGAACGTTTCAAAAATATCCATGGCCTCATATTCATGCAATCTCATCATTATGTCCTGTCGGGTCTAAGAATTCATCCAATTCATATTCAAAGCGGAAACACTAAAAAAAATCACACAACGTGTCAATAAAAATAATATGTAAGATCCTTATCGACCATTCGATAAATGATAATTTCGGTGAGTTGGAAAAGTGCTTGACAAGATATAAAAATTTTTCTTAGTAATGATTTTTGTGCAGATTTGGATAAATTTGGTTTTACGTATGGGAATAGTTACAGATAAAGGGTTTTGTTAATTTAGAAGAATAAGGAAAAACGTTTATGGGACTGATGACAAAAAATGAATATATTGAATCCTTAAGAAAATTACATCCGGTTGTGTACATGTTTGGTGAAAGGATTACCAATGTGGTTGATAATCCAAGGCTCAGGGCAGGGATCGAAGCCACTGGCGCAACCTTTGAAGTGGCCGGTATGGAGCAATACAAAGAGCTTGCCGTTACGGTCAGCCCGCTGATCAATGAACCTGTCAACCGGTTCACCCTGCCGCCCTCATCCATCAGCGACCTGGTTCACCGGGTCAAGCTGAACCGGACCGTGGCCAACCATGTGGGAACCTGCCACCAGAGATGCACAGGTCTGGATTGCCTTTCAGCGCTTTCCATTGTCACCTATGACATTGATCAAAAATACGGCACGCCCTATTACCAAAATTTCATTGACTTTGTAAAACACATGCAAAAACATGATCTGGTCGGAAATGCGGGGGTCACGGATGTAAAGGGCGACCGGGCCAAGGGCCCCACGGATCAGGCCGATGACCAGATGTACCTGAAAATAGTGGAACGACGGCCCGACGGCATTGTGGTCAGCGGTGCAAAAGTTCACCAGACCGGCTCCCTCTCCGCCCATGAAATCATTGTGTTGCCTACCCGCGCCTTTAAAAAAGGGGATGAAGACTATGCCGTTGCCTTTGCCATCCCGTCCGACACCGAGGGCCTTATCCATGTGGTGGGCCGATCCAGCCTGGACAACCGGGAGCTTGAGGGAGTGGACTGCGGAAACGTCAGATATTCCAAAAACTGCCCCACCCTGATCTTTAATAATGTCTTTGTCCCCAAACACCGAATTTTTATGTGCGGAGAAACCGAATTTGCCGTGGAAATGGTCATCAAATTCTCTTCTTTTCACCGCCAGAGCCACGGCGGATGCAAATCCGGAAAAATCGACTGCATGATCGGGGCTTCCCTTGCATTGATGGATTATAACGGGACATCCAAAATCAGCCATCACAAACAGAAAATCATTGACATGATATACCGGGCGGAAACCCTTTACGGGTGCTGCCTGGCCTCCTCCTATGAAGGAAGATCAATGCCTTCCGGCGCCTATTTTATCGACACCATTTTGTCCAATGCCTCCAAAATTCATGAAGGCAAAGAACTTTCCGAATGCATCCGCCTCATGATCGACATCTGCGGCGGGTTTGTGGCTGACATGCCGTCAGACAAGGATTTTAACCATCCGGAGATCGGCCCCATGCTGAAACGCTATTTCAAGGGAGCTGACGGCGTGCCCGTGGAAAACCGGATCAAGATGTTCAGGCTCGTGGAAAAAATGGCCATGGAATCGGCCGACACCATTTCCGACATTCATGGCGGCGGTTCTCCCGAAGCCCACAGGGTGACCATCCTCAGGGAAAGCAACCTTGAAAGCAAAAAGCGGGCAGCCCGGCGTCTGGCAGGGATTGACGGCTAAAGGCATATCCAATGGAAAATCAATATGATGTGATCGTCATCGGCGCTGGCGTGGTGGGAAACGCCATTGCCAGGGAATTATCCAAAACCTGCGTCAGTATAGCCGTCATTGAAAAAGAGCTGGATGTGTCCATGGGCACCAGCTCCAGAAACAGCGGGGTCATCCATTCGGGCATCCATTATAAGCCGGGCACCCTCCGGGCAACGCTCAATGTTCTGGGCAATTCCCTGATGGCCGATCTTTGCCAGGACCTGAAAGTAAAGATTGATTATATCGGTAAGCTCACCGTGGCCCAGGATGAGGAAGAGGTCAAAAGTCTGTATATGCTGAAAGATCAGGGCGAGACCAACGGGGTTCCAGGCCTTGCAATTCTTGATCCGGATGCCATGGGAAAAATCCAGCCCAATGTGGGCGGCATCAAAGCCCTTCATTCGCCGTCCACCGGAATCATCTGCCCCTATTCTTTCACCATTGCCCTGGCTGAAAACGCCCATGCCAACGGGTGCCGGTTTTATCTTGGCCATGAAGTGACCTCCATTCAAAAAAAGGATGGCCGGTTTGAAATTGAAGCAGGAGGAAAAAAATTGACCTCCAGGATATTAATCAATTCTGCCGGGCTTTATTCTGCAGAAATCTGTCGCATGCTGGGCATTAACGAGTACACGATCTATCCCTGCCGGGGAGAATATCTGATCCTGGACAAACGCCTCAAGGGAGCGTTAAATCTCCTTGTCTATCCAGCTCCCCACGTGGGAAAGGCAGGGCTTGGCATCCACCTGACCAATACGGTTTCCGGCAATATCCTCATCGGCCCCAGCAATGAATACCGCCAAGACCCTGAGGACTATGCCTGCACCGCCGACATCATGGCCCGGTTGAGAAAGGAGGGCCATATCCTTTTGCCGGAGCTGAAAACAACGGATTTTATCCGGAGCTTTTCAGGATTAAGACCCAAGCAGACGCCTCCCGAAATCGGCGGGTTCAAGGATTTTGTCATTGAAAGCCGGGAGGATGTCAAAGGTTTTATCAATCTTGTGGGCATTGAAAGCCCTGGACTGACTTCCTCGCCAGCCATAGCCCTCATGATCCGGGACATGGTGGAAAAGCTTTTGCCCCTGACCCCTAAAACCGATTTTAACGGTAGGCGCTCCGGAATGGCCGGTCATTTTCATGAACTCTCCGATGAAGAAAAGGCAGACCTTGTGGCGCAAAACCCGGATTACGGGGAAGTGGTCTGCCGGTGCGAACAGATTACCAAAAAAGAAGTGCTGGATGCCATTGAAAATCCTCTGGGCGTCAGGACCATCAACAGCATCAAATACCGGTCACGGGCCATGATGGGTCGATGCCAGGGCGGATTCTGCCTGCCAAGGATCGTCCAGATCCTGGAAAAGGAATTTGGATACAGACCTGAAGATTATCTTCTAAAAAACCGCACATCCCCCCTGTTTTTCGGGAAAATGCGTCAGGATATTAAATAAGATGCAAACCATCAAACGAGATCTGGTCATTATCGGCGGCGGCCCGGCCGGGCTTGCTGCTGCGGTTTCAGCCAGAAAAAGCGGGCTTGACGACATCCTTTTGATCGAAAGGGACAGAATCCTGGGCGGAATTTTAAACCAGTGCATTCATGACGGTTTCGGACTTCATACCTTTAAAGAAGCCCTGACCGGGCCTGAATATGCCCAGCGGTTTATCAATGAATTCCAAAGCCTTGGCATTGAAGCCATGCTGGAAACCATCGTGCTGTCCCTGGATAAGGACAGGGCCCTCACGGTCAGTTCAAAAAAAGGATTTTTGAAAATCCAGGCAGGAGCCGTGATCCTGGCCATGGGATGCCGGGAACGCACTGCAGGCGCCATATCCCTTCCGGGCACCCGGCCATCCGGTGTCTATACCGCAGGTGCGGCCCAAAATTTTGTCAACCTGCAGAACATCATGATCGGAAAACACATCGTTATTTTAGGGTCCGGAGATATCGGCCTGATCATGGCCCGGCGCATGACCCTGGAAGGCGCCAAGGT
Organism: Desulfobacula sp.; assembly: GCA_020048635.1. Lineage (GTDB taxonomy): Bacteria > Desulfobacterota > Desulfobacteria > Desulfobacterales > Desulfobacteraceae > Desulfobacula. Next base: position 9,895 of record JAIFMF010000206.1, read on the forward strand.
CGAGGCCGTGTTCGAGCTTCTGCCCACGCCCAGCGGTCTTGCCCGGAATGTCCAGCAATGCCTCAACGATTACAATATCCCCCTGTTCTTAAGCACTTCTGTGTTTGAACTGCATGGAAAAGACCGGCTCACCGGCGTCACAGTTGCTACGGTGGATGAACGCTTTCAAATGATCCCTGAAACCAGACGGTTCGTCCCCTGCGACACCCTTTTATTATCCGTGGGCCTGATTCCTGAAAATGAACTGTCTCTCAATGCCGGTGTCCGGCTTGAACCTGCCACCAGCGGGGCGAGCGTGGATGATCAGTTCATGACCAGCAGTCCGGGAATTTTTTCCTGCGGCAATGTCCTCCATGTGCATGACCTGGTGGATCATGTGTCCGAAGAAGCAGCACTTGTGGGCCGATCTGTGGTTGATTTTCTTTCCGGCCGGACCCTTTCGACCTTACCCGCTCGCATCCCCATGGTCACGGGAAAAGATGTCCGGTATGTCCTGCCCCAGAACATCAGTGGGAAAGAGGATGTCACCCTATCCTTGCGGGTGACGCGACCCATGAGAAACGCTTCCGTCCTGGTAACGGACAGGGGCAGGAAAGTCGCAAGAAAAAAATTGATCCGGCTCCACCCGGCTGAAATGATCCGGATCAAGGTCAAGGCCAAAGATATTGAAACTGCGGAAAAATTGGAGGTGAGTGTCCAATGAAAAAAAAGAACCTGGTCTGTATTGTCTGCCCCAACGGCTGCGATGCCGAAGTCCTGATGGAAGACGGCTCTGAAATCAAAATCCTGTCGATTGACGGGTGTACCTGCGACAAAGGCAAAGAATGGGTTGAACAGGAACTCACCCATCCCATGCGGACCATTGCCTCGGGTATCCCGGTGGAACAGGGCGATTTCAAGCTGGTTAGCGTCCGGACTGACGCCCCCATCCCCCTGGGAAAAATATTCGACGTCATGACCGTCATCAAACGCAGGCGAGTCAAAGCCCCCGTAAACATCGGGGATATCCTGGTCCCAAACCCGGCCGGGACAGCCTGCAATATAATTGCCACAAGGAATGTTAAGTTTACAGAGTAGTCTGTGATCCCATGGGGCTGCTTCAATAAGGTATGATCATATGGATATAAAGACAAAATCGACCTATAATTGTCTATTCCACCCGGAAAGCATAGCGGTCATCGGGGCTGGCAATAATATTTTAAAACCAGGCGGCCGGGTGTTTTTCAATATCCGGGAGAACGGGTACGCAGGCAACCTCTGGGCCGTCAACCCCAAAACCGAAGCTGTCCAGGACAGGCCTACCTTCAAGACCATCGAAGATCTTCCCGGCCCGCCGGATCTGGCCATCATGGCCATCCCGTCCGGGTCCGTCATCCCGGCCATGCAATCCCTTGCAAAAAAGGGCGCCGGAGCCGTCATTGTTCTCACATCCGGGTTTGGTGAAAAAAATGCCCAGGGAAAAGCGCTTGAGCAGGAAATGCTGGCCATCGGAAAATCAACTGGTATGGATATCATCGGCCCCAACTGTTCCGGTTTTATGACCCGTTCCTACAAGGGAAAATTTGCCGGAATTCTTCCCGCCCGTCCTGGCCGAGTTGTGGATATCATCAGCGGGTCCGGGGCTACCGTTGACTATATCATGGAGATGGCAGATGGTCGCGGGCTTTCTTTCGGGACCGCCGTCAACCTGGGAAATTCCATCCAATACGGTGTTGAAGATCTGATCAAAATGTATGATGAACATTACGGACCTGAAGACGGGAAAGTCCTTCTGGTGTATCTGGAATCTGTCCGGAAACCCTCTCTTTTGCTTCATCATGCAAAAAGCCTCAAGAAAAAAGGATGTACCGTCATTGCGGTCAAATCCGGAAACACACCGACCGGTCACAAGGCAGCGGCCAGCCATACCGGGGCCATGGCAAACAGGGACTCAGCCGTTCAGGCCTTAATGGACAAGGCCGGTATCATCCGGGTAAAAAGCAAGGCTGAAATGATCGATACAGCCTGCGCTGTTGTGGCCTGCAGAGGAAAGCTCAGCAACGGCAATGTCTGCGTGCTGACCGATGCCGGAGGCCCAGGCGTCATGATGACTGATGAAATCTTCAGACAGGGCCTGTCGATGGCCCGGTTTAAACCCTCCACCCTGAAGCGGCTGGAACATATCCTGCCGCCTGAAGCCGCCTTTGCCAATCCCATTGACTGCGGCGCCAGCCGGAATGAGCACACCATTGAAGACATCATCTCCCTGATGGGAGAAGAGGAAAAGGGAAACATAGACGTCATTGCCGTGATCATCGGCAATTCCCTCCTGTCGGACAACGCCCCCATCTATGAAGCCATTGCCCGCGCCATGAAAGAAAGCCCCATACCCGTGGTGCCGGTATTTACCTCTTTAACAACCGCCGGTGATCTGATCAGCCGGTTTACAGACTCAGGGTCTGTCTTTTTCAATGACGAAGTGACCCTGGCCGCTTCCCTTTCCCGGGTCATATCCCGGTCCGGGCTTGAACCGGAAGACTCCTCGATTTCGGGGTATGACAAGGCTGCTGCTGCATTCGTGCTGGAAGGTAAACGCCAGGTCCTTTCGCCGGGCGATGTCCAAACGCTGCTCAAAGCCGCCGGGTTCCGACAGGTTTCCCAGCTCATTATCAAAAACAGGGCAGATGTATTGACGGCTCTCAAAGACCATAATTTCCCCATTGCCGCCAAGGTCGCAGGACCCCTTCACAAAACTGATGTGGGGGGCGTTCGGTTGAATGTACCGGGGCCTGCCGAAGCCCTGGCCGTCTTTGACGATATGATGGTCATAGACGGCGCCCAGGGCATCCTGGTCCAGCCCATGGTGACCGGAACGGAAATGATCCTGGGCATCAGCCGGGAAGAAGGATTCGGCCACCTGGTCATGTTCGGGCTGGGCGGGATTTTCACGGAGGCGCTCAAGGATGTGAGCTTTGGTCTGGCTCCCTTGACCCCGACCGAGAGCATGGACATGGTCCGGGGAATCAAAGGAGTTTCCATCCTTTCAGGCATCCGGGGCCAAAACGGAGTATCCCTTGAGACCGTAGCTGACTGTCTTCAGCGTCTCAGCCTCCTGGCAACGGATTTTCCACAAATCAAGGAAATGGATATCAATCCTTTGAAAGGCAGCGGCGAAGCTCTCTTTGCCGTGGATGCCCGGATCATCCTGGATTAGCGGCTAAAAGCCGACCGAACGAGGACCAGAAAAAAACACTAGTTTTTTAAAGGCATCACTAAGTAAATCTTATTCTGCGGACCAGGTTCGTATGTGGCTATCCTGCTCCAAAGCTTCTCGAATTCGATGTAGGGAATCTCATGATTTGGGCCAAGACGGCTAGGGTCGTTTATGATAAAAGCACCTCTTTTATCGCTATATCCGATTACTACCCTGTTATGGCCAGTATTATCTTTTAAGGTGAACTTCAAATAGGTTGAGTCAACCGTAACTGCACATTGACGGCAGAAGGCGGACAATTGTTTCTTCAGAACAGCGGGGCCAATTTTCACATCTGCTGCCAGGCCTTCCCAATGTCTTGCCTTTATCCATCCGGGTCTGTTTTCTCCCCCGATTTTCATGGCCAGACGTTTGGTCAAGCCTTCATACATATCGGTGCAAAGCAGGGGCAGGGAAATAGATAAAGGGAACGCATCCGGCGCATCAAGCCAGTTTTTAGAATATTGGAATGAAAATGATCGGTTATGATCCAGATCCAGCTTGATGATACCGACCAGGGTTTGTTCAAAAAAAACATTCAAACTTTCCATGGTCAGCTATCGCCCCGTTTCACCAGGTACAGCTCAAGGCCAAGTCCTTTCAATACTTCAAAGATCTTGCCGATTTGAGCGGTAGCTTTACCTTTTTCAAGCTCCAATACAAATTTTCTGCCGACATCGGTAAATTCGGATATTTCTTTCTGAGTCAGGTTCAGATGTTTACGTTCCTTGAGAATATATTGGCCCAGTTCTTCAGGATTGTTGATTTTTATTGAAGGTTTCAATTGATCTCCCACATAAAAGTTTCCGATCAGGGATTTTTAGCATTCTTTCCAATAAAACACAACGATAAGTTTCCGATCAGGGACTTTTTGTGGTTTCAAGTGCTGATGAAGCCGAAATATAACCGATCAGGGACTGATCCTTAACCCTGTACGTTTTTCCGGCTCATGAATTTGCCATTACCCGGCCCGACCGGTGATATAATCTTCGGTCTGTTTTTGACCGGGACGGCTGAAAATTTTTTCAGTGGCATCAAACTCCACCAATTTTCCCAGCCAGAAAAAGCCGGTAAAATTGGAGACACGGGCGGCCTGATGCATGCTGTGGGTCACGATCACGATGGTATAATGTTCCTGCAATGATTCTATCAACTCTTCAACATGCCCTGTGGCAATGGGGTCGAGGGCAGAGCAGGGTTCATCCATTAAAATGACTTCAGGCTTTACGGCAATGGCCCTGGCAATACAAAGCCGCTGCTGCTGCCCCAGAGAAAGATGAAGGGCATCCTGATGAAGCTTGTCCTTTACCTTATCCCAGAGCGCTGCACCGCGCAGGCTTTGTTCCACCATATCGTCCAAAGCACTTCCTTTGGCAAGGCCGAGCATTCTCGGTCCAAAGGAGACATTGTTGAAAATGGACTGGGGAAAAGGGTTGGGGCGCTGAAACACCATGCCCACGCGCTGGCGCAAAGTCACCACATCGCTGCCTGGAGCATAAATATTCACACCGTCCAGGAGAATTTCACCTTCCGCCCGGGTATTGCGGATGGTATCGTTCATCCGGTTGAGACAGCGCAGGAAGGTTGATTTACCGCATCCGGAAGGGCCGATCAGAGCGGTCACCCGGTGTTCGGCAATGGACATGGAGGTATCTGCCAGGGCAATATGATCCCCGTAATAGAAATTAAGGTGGTTGACGACTATTTTTTCCATGGGAAAATCCTATCCGAATCTACCGGTGACATATTCTTCAGTCCGTTTGTTTCGCGGGGCGGTAAAGATCTTTGATCCCTCGCCATACTCGATGAGCTCGCCCATGAGAAAAAAAGCGGCATAATCCGCCAGCCGGGCCGCCTGCTGGGTACTGTGGGGAACGATGACAATGGTGTACTGGGATTTGAGTTCGAAGAGCGACTCCTCCACCTTTCGGGTGGAAATGGGATCAAGTCCCGAGGTGGGTTCATCCAGCAGCAACACCTCCGGTTCCAAGGCAAGGCTTCGGGCGATGCAGAGGCGCTGCTGCTGCCCGCCTGAAAGCTGGACTGCGGGATGATCAAGGCGATCCTTTACCTCGTCCCACAGTGCTGCCTGGTTGAGGCTGCGCTCCAGAGCGGTGTCTTTTTGCATTTTATCGGTAATCCCGGCAAGCTTTAATCCATACAGAACGTTTTCCCGGATGGTTCCGGGCAAGGGCAGCGGCAGGGCAAACACCATTCCGATCCTGCGCCGCAGTGCAGCTACGTCAGTCCCACCGGCATAGATATCCTGCCCGTCCACCAGAACCCGTCCGCTCATGCGGGTACCTTCCACGAGATCGTTCAGCCGGTTGATCATTCGTAATATGGTGGTTTTGCTGCCTCCGGCCGGCCCAAACAGGACCGTGATAGTGTTGGCCATGATATCAAAGGAAATATCCTTCAAAACTTCTTTGCCGCCATAGGCATAGGTCACTTTTTCGATGCGGATCTTGGGCTCTACCACTGGCGTTTTCTCCGATAATAGCTGCGGATGACCGAGGCGAATACATTCATGGACAACACAATGCCGAGCAGTACCAGGGCAGTTCCGTACTGAATTTCTTCAGGCATGCCCGGCACCTGGGTGCTGATGACATAAAGATGATAAGGCAGGGCCATGGTTTGATCAAAGGGCGATCGGGGCAATACCGGCAGAAAAAAAGCTGCCACCGTAAAAAGAATGGGGGCGGTTTCACCGGCTGCCCGCAAAAGGCCTAAGATAACTCCCGTGATAATTCCCGGAAGGGCCTGGGGCAGAACAATCATACGGATGCCCTGCCACCTTGTGCCGCCGAGACTCGCATTGACGGTCCGAAATTCCGTGGGAACCGCGCGCAGAGCTTCCTCTGCCGTACTGATAACCACCGGAAGGGTCATGATCCCCAGGGTGAGGGCGCCTGCCATAATCGAAGTGCCCATTTTCATAAAGAGCACAAACAGCCCTAGCCCAAAAAGCCCGTAGACGATGGAAGGGATACCGGCCAAATTGACAATGGCAAGCCTGATGCAGCGCGTCAGCCAGGTATCACGCGCATATTCAGCCAGGTAGATGGTACCGCCGATCCCGATGGGGATGGCCACCAGAGCTGTTCCGGCGGTGAGCAAAAAAGTGCCGAGGATGGCCGGGAGGATTCCGCCCGCCGTCATGCCGTCATGGGGCATCTGCGTTAAAAAGGTCCAGGAGATGGCGGATGAGCCTTTAGCGACAATGATCCAGATCACCCAGAAAACCGGAATCACTACCATCATGGCCATAAGGGTCAACACGGCAAAGGCAATTTCCTGGGCCAGATGGCGATTCATCGGAGCCCCCCTTTGCGGCGTTTCTGGAAGATAGCCCGGGCTGCAGCCAGGTTAATAAAAAAGGTCAGTACGAAGAGAACGATGCCGATACCGAAAAGGGCGTGATAATGGATACTTCCGCCAGCCACCTCCCCCATCTCCGCTGCAATGGTAGCGGTCATGGTGCGGATGGGTTTAAACAGGGCATCCAGCCCCAAAGGCATGCGGGCTGCGTTGCCGGTGACCATCATCACGGTCATGGTCTCGCCGATGGCCCGTCCCATGCCCAGCATGACGGCCATGGAGATGCCGGAGCGGGCTGCCGGAAGCACCACATGCCGGATGGTCTGCCATTTTGTAGCGCCCATGGCCAGGGCGGCATCCCGATAATTTTTCGGAACCGTATCTAATGCATCCTCCGCTACGCTGATCATGGTCGGCAGCGCCATATAGGCCAGGGTCACGGCCCCGGTAAAGATGGTGAGTCCGGTGGCGACCCCCAGGGTTTCACGCACCATGGGAGCAATCACCGTCATGCCGAAAAATCCAATGACCACGGACGGGATACCAGCCAGGGTTTCGATCATGGGTTTCAGGATCTCCCGAACCCAGCCTGGAGCAATCTCCCGGATGAAAACAGCCGTAGCAACCCCCATGGGCAATGCCATGATCACGGCCACCACTGTGATAGCTACAGACCCCAGAATCAGCGGCAAGGTTCCGAAAAGATCAAAGGTAGGATACCAGCGGGTACCAAAGATATTAATCAAATCCGTCTTATAAAAGAAGGGAACCCCCTCCTTGAGCAGGAAAAGAAAGATTAACAGCACGAATCCAATGGTGGAAAACCCCAACACCCGGATGATGGCCTCAATGGCAAATTCAAATGAGCTGATGGATTTGGGAGCAGAGGATTTGTTGTTCAGCATGCCGGTTTCCATGTTTATTTAACAATGGGAACAAATCCCAGTTTGATCACCAGGGCTTGTCCGTCGGTTAAAATCCAGTTCATAAATTCCGCTGTTTTACCGGAAGGTTGTCCTGCCGTATACATGTAAAGGGAGCGTGAAATCAGGTAACTGCCGTCATTCACCGTGGCAATGGCTGGCAATACATGCGGTCCGCTGTGATCTTTGGCCACGGCAATGGTTTTCATGTCCGCTGTCACATAGCCCAATCCATCATATCCGATGGCATTGGGGTTCTGACGCACTTCAGAGCTGATTCCTTCCGACGACGGCATAAGAAGCGTCTCAGGAGAAAAAAGCAAATCGCTCTTTTTCTGGTTCATGCGGATAACCCGTTCCAGAAAATATACATAGGTTCCTGAATTGGATTCCCGGGAAAGGAGAACTATGGGCCGGTCTTCCCCCCCCACGCTGTTCCAGTTGGTAATCTTACCGGTATAGATATCAGAGATGTTTTGCAGGGTAAGCTGATTCACCGGATTGCGGGGGTTCACCACCACAACGATGGCGTCCCTGGCAACGGTGAACTCCACAGGATTTATACCGTTGGCCTGGGCTGCGGTTTTCTCCTCAGCCTTCATCTCCCGGGAGGCGTTGGCAATGTGGACAGTACCGTTGATCATGGCGGCAATGCCGGTGCCGGTTCCTCCGCCCGTTACTGAAATCCGAACATCGGGAGCCAGGCGCCGGTAGGCCTCGGCCCAGGCCAACGCAAGATTGACCAGTGTGTCGGATCCTTTATTCTCAATAATGGCGGATTCTTCAGATGGCGGCGGTGTGTCGGTTGAAGAAGAGGACGGCTGGCAGGAAGCGATAAATGCCGCAAGCAATAAAAACCACCCTGTCCGGATACTTTTGAACAATAATGATCGATGTTGAATGAAGGTACGGGCAGAGGTCGAGAGGGTAGGATTCCGAAGCGGCGATGTATCGGTTATCATCATCATCCTGTGGATTATCGGGTAAATGGTTTATATCAATCTCGATGTCTTAATTAATACTCAGCCGCTCCAATATTACTTCTGCCTTATTTTAAACCCGGCGGAACAACGGGCCTAATATAGAATAGGAACCTGGTTTTTGTCAACCAAAATACCTAACATAGTTCTAACATTTTTCTAACAGTGAGATTGCATTCAACACCCTTTTCGATCCATTTGTCCTTTTTATTATGGATGAATTCAGGCACCACTTCCCAATCCTGAGAATCATAAATAAGGAAATTTTCTTTGGACCCGGTTGCCTTTCAGCACCAGATCGTCATATTCCGTGCTGCTGATTTTAGCCTGGATAATCACAGGGCCTGAAAGGGAAAAAGATTTCTCCAATGCCGCTCGATAAGCAATCGGGTCTGAAACGGTCAATACTGGAATGCCGAGGAAGGTTTCCGACATCATCAAATCTTGCTCAAAAAGAAGCGTCCCGTAACCAGCTTTATAGTGTTTGTGTTTCTGCTTGATCCGGATCAATGAGAGTTCGCGGTCCGATAACAGTATAAACACGATATGAAGTCCGAGTCTCAAGGCTGTTGCCAGTTCTCCAGCCGTCATGAGAAATCCGCCATCACCCACAACGCAGGCGACTTTTTTATCAGGCCGGCAGAGTTTTGCAGCAATGGCGGCGGGTATTGCAAATCCCATGGAAGACCAGCCGTTTGTCATCAAAAGGCAATCGGGTTCCGGTGTGGGCCAGAATTGCCCGATCAGATGCAGGTGAGCCCCCACATCACAGGTAAGAATCCCATCAAAAGGAAGAATTTGTCTTAATCCCTGAAGAACGGCCAGAGGGCCGAAGGAGCCTTTGGCCGGTGTAAGGGCTGCGAACATTTCCTGTTTCCGCTTGAGAAGCGCTTCCAGATCCCATTTAGTTTTCATGGAAGAAAGAGAGATCAGGGCATGGAGAGAGGTTTCCATATCCCCGACAACATCGGCGGCAAGGATATGGGAATTTGTGTCAAGATCAGCCGGAACCGTGCTGATATGAACAATGGGCACAGACGGCGGCACCCAGTCCTCATAATTGACCTCCACCGGATCGTAACCGATCCCGATGACAAGGTCGGCCTGGCTGTGGGTCTGCCCCACGATGTTGGCCAGGGCATGATTCAAGACACCCACATAAAGTGGGTGGTCTTCACTGACCATTCCTTTGGCCATGGGAGTAAGGACCACGGGCAAATGAAATTTTTCAATCACATCCTGGATCAATGGTTTAAGGTTGGATTGGGCCGCCAATATTCCCATGACCAGAACCGGCTTTTTTGCCTTTGAAACAGATTCCTGCATGGCTTTTACGGCAGATGGTGATGCCTGCCTGATCTCCGGAGCCGCCAGCACGAGCAGATCCTGCTCCCGGCTTTCCCGGCTGCCGATGTCCGATGGAACCCCCACATAAACCGGGCCGGGTAGAGTTTTTACGGCAATGCTGGCCGCTTTAAAAAGAGTCTCCCCGACTTTTCCCGGCATGAGCCGGGTGGTCCATTTGGTCAGCGGTTTGAACAAGGCCTTATGGTCGATATTCATCTGGACACATCGATGCCGCTTCTCTTTTGGCATTTCATCGGTAAACACAAGAACAGGATTTCTGTCCAGCAGCGCCGCCCCAATCCCTGTTGAAACATTGGTGGCTCCGGGCCCGAAGGTGGCAAAGCAAGCCCCCGGTATCCGGGTCAACCGACCGCAGATCGAGGCCATGAACCCTGCCCCCGCTTCATGGCTGACCAGAACAAAATCAATCCCCTGGGTTTTTCGGATGGCTTCCATATAGTCGATCATGCTGCCGCTGGGCACTCCGAAAATATAACGGACACCTATTTCCCTCAACGTTTCTGCAAATCTTTGGGCCACTGTTATCATAAAAAATGGAACCTTCTGCAAGTATTCATAGGGACCGCAACCTTTCATTATCGATCAATACCAGGATAACCCGTTCTGAACAAGGACACATATTGAAAACCATTTCCATTGTCAATAAAATCAAAAGAATAATTTTTTCCATATTTTCTTCTGACATTTCTGATTTATAATACTATACTAAAATCATAAGATTTCAGATTTTCAACAAAGGAGACTGATAATGACGATTATAAATTTTCTTGAACTGAAGGAAAAATTTGAAATTCAGACAGCCGGAAAACCTCAACCCCTTGATAAAGACAAACATATACCGTTTTCCGGGTCACCCCGGAAACATCCCCATGACCCGGCCCGGGTGATATTGATCGCAGACCCGTTTTCAGACAATACCTTTTATTATGAATTCAGGGCCAAAGATATTGTCTTTGCCGAAGACCTTTCCAATATCACTACCCTGGCCGGAGAATCGGTGTCAATGGTTCGTATCTGGGTCAAAAAACAGAGTATTGCGGTCCGGTGTACCCCGTTTATCGTGGACTCGATAAAGCGCATCTGACAAAACTAAAAAAGAAAGGACACATCATGAAAAATTATGAGTCTTTGCCCGAGGATCTTATCAAATAAGTTTTTTCATTTATAAGGATGGAAAATTTTTCATTTTTTTCTTCGATGAATTTTGAGATTTTGACCAGGGCATGGGATGAAAATTTGATCCTGTGATCAGGCGTCAGAAGATAAAGATTATCAGAAGCCATGACAAGCTCTCCCTCTTCCAGAGAAGTCCTGTCCGTGGTGTTCAGGATGAGGCTGATGTCCGGGCCTTTCATGATGATATCCACAACAAAAACGGCTGTATCCTCATAGGGAAAATACACTTTTTCTTCGCATTCGCCGGTTGCCTGATGAACATAATACCCGTTTTCATCTTTTTTAATAGCCGAATTAAAATATCTGATGATTCTCGGGTGTTCAAATTTTCCATGTTCATTATGCCAGGCTCCGTTTTTATCCATCCGGAAAACAGCTTCTTCTTTGGAAATAATAATGAGTTTTCTATTTTCACGCTCTGTCTCTTTCATATTTTTTCCCTTTTTTCTTACAGAACTGACCCGGTGTAATCCCATAAAACTTCTTAAAACTGGTATGTAAATATAAAAATGTACCTTGATTTAACCCTATATCGTCTTGGACAAAATTGCCATCCGAATCTTATGACAATTCGACAATTTTAAGAATCATAAGTATTGACTGGCAACAATCAAATATCGTATTATTCCAAAAATTTTAATCAATTTTTAAAAAAAGGAGCCGTGAAGAATGAAAAAAATGTATATTGCCATACCTTTGTTTATTGTTTTCCTGCTAAGCTTGTTTCTTGTATCCTGCGGACAGGATAAGGGTCAGGTCGACGCTTCAAAGCTCGAACAGCAGATCGCTGCACTATCCTTGAAAGTTGAAGAATTGTCTAAAAAAGTCGATGCCCTGACCAATGGACCAGGGGCTGCCGAGGCAACCGGCAAAAAAATGAAAGCCGGCTTTATCTATGTAGGCCCTGTGGGGGATTATGGCTGGTCCCATGCCCACGATCAAGGAAGAAAATTTATTGAAAAAAAATTCCCCTGGCTTGAGACCGTCTTTGTCGAAGCCGTTCCTGAAGCCGACAGTTCAAGAATGATTGACCGGTTGGTCCAGGAACAGAAATGTGACGTCGTGTTAACCACCAGTTTCGGTTATATGGATGATACCCTTGCAGCAGGCACCCGTTATCCGGATAAATTGTTCATGCATTGCTCCGGGTTTAAACGCTCAGCCAATGTGGGCACTTATTTTGGCGATCTTTACCAGATGTACTACCTGAACGGCATCATGGCCGGCGCCCTGACCAAATCAAACAAAATCGGTTATATCGGCGCTTTCCCCATTCCTGAAGTGGTCAGACATATTGATGCCTTTGCTCTGGGGGTCAAGGCGTCCAATCCCAATGCCAGGGTCAATGTAAAATGGATATATGCCTGGTACGGTCCGGACAAGGCAAAAGAAGCTGCTGAAGCCCTGATTACTGAAGGATGCGATGCCCTTGCCTTTACAGAAGACACACCGGCCGTCATCGAAGTCGGACAGCGTCATTCGGAAAAAGGCAACCAGATTTACACCTTCAGTCATTATTCAGCCATGCAGAGTTATGGCGTTGATTCCGTTGTTTCAGGTCAACTCATGGACTGGGGCGGAATCTATGCCAAAATATTTGAAGACATTAAAAATAAGACCTGGACAAATGCAGACGTCTGGTGGCTGGCCAAAGAAAAAGCCGCTATTCTGGGCGGAAACGAAACCGACGCGATTAACCCCAAATTCGTTCCTGCACTGAAAGAAGCCATGATCGAGACAAAGGAATTCGGTAAAATCTCTGCCTATGACCTTGTCATGAAGCGCTATGAACAAATGAAACAAGGAGTTGAGGTATTTGAACCCTTTACCGGACCCATCAGCGACAACCAGGGTAAAATCATGATCCAGGCCGAAGCCAAAGCTTCAAAAGAGGACCTTCTCAGCATCATGTATTATGTGGATAATGTTGAAGGCACCATCCCCAAATAATGTGAACTGAATCCTAGAAAGCCGGGAATTCTTTCCCGGCTTTTTTATTAAAGAGGATTATGGAAAGAAACCAGCGCCTTGAAATGAAAGGCATCTCAAAATCATTTCACGGCATTCCCGCAAACCAGGATATCAGTTTTTGTATTGAATCCGGTGAGATCCTGGGCCTCCTGGGTGAGAACGGGGCGGGAAAAACAACCCTGATGAATATCCTGTACGGCCTTTACCAGCCGGATGCAGGAGAAATCAGAATCAACGGGACCCCTGTCCGGATTCACAACCCGGTGGAATCCATTTTCCACGGCATCGGCATGGTGCATCAGCATTTCATGCTCATCCAGAACCATTCCGTTCTTGAAAATATTGCCTTAAGCTATAAAGACACCCCGTTTTTCTTTCCAAAATTAAAAATCAGAGAAAAGATAGAAACGTTTTCAAAATCCTTTGATTTCAACATGGACCTGACCAAAAAAATCTGGCAGCTTTCAGCAGGGGAACAGCAGCGGGTGGAAATCATAAAAGCCCTTCTGAACGGCGCCGACCTTCTGATCCTGGATGAACCCACTTCCGTTCTGACCCCCCAGGAAATCAAAGAGCTCATCTCTATATTAAAGGGAATGAAGGCCAAGGGCCACATGATCATTTTCATCTCCCACAAACTCGATGAAATCATGGATATCTGCGATCGAGTCCTGGTGCTGCAAAAAGGGAGAATCGCCGGCAGTGCCCTTACCAGAGATACGGACAAAACATCCCTGGCCCGGATGATGGTGGGAAGGGATGTGGTGTTTAACATCAAAAGGGAAAAGATTGAAAGAGGACGGCAAATCCTCTCGGTTGAACACCTGGATGTCATGGGGGATAAAGGCATTCCTGCTCTTAAAGATATCTCATTTGATGTGTTTGAAAATGAAATCTTCGGTGTGGCAGGAGTTTCCGGCAATGGTCAGCGGGAGCTGGCCGAAGCCGTCACCGGCATCCGGGCGGTTAAATCCGGCAAAATCCGTATCAATGACCAGGACATCACCAATACATCACCGAGGCATATTTATGATCTGGGGGTTTCCCATGTACCGGAAGAACGCATCCGATTCGGTATTGCGCCGGGTCTTTTTCTCTATGACAATGCTATCTTGAAACAGCATCACCTGAAAAAATTCTCCCAGCGGTATTTCCTTAAATATAAAGAAGTCAAACATCACACGAAAACCCTTATGAACGACTTCAATGTCTCTGCCCACTCCATCAACAGCCAGATCCGGAACCTTTCCGGAGGAAATATCCAGAAGCTGATCCTTGGCAGGGAAATCAGTGAAAAGCCCCAACTCCTGGTCGCCTCCCACCCCACCTACGGGCTTGACGTGGGGGCAACCGAATTCATGAGAAACCATCTTCTTATGCTTAGAAAAACCGGCAGTGCGGTTCTTCTTTTTTCAGAAGACCTTGAAGAAATATTTGAACTCTGTGACCGCATTGCCGTCATTTTCGACGGCGAGTTCATGGCTATTCTGGATTCCGATGATCAGCGTCTGTGTGATATCGGCCTCATGATGGCAGGATCGGAAAGAATATGAGGGACAGTATAAAACTTAGGAACAACCAATGATGAACCTTATTGTTACGGATCGATACGATATCAGTGCCGTCCGGTCCTTCATGACCAATCTCTTGTCCCTTGCTTCTGGACTATTCATGATCGGTCTTGTTTTCCTGTTTTTGGGGGTTAACCCTTTCTATGCCATCTTTAAAATATTTTCAGGCTCCTTCGGGTCTTTCTATGGTTTCAAGGAAACTCTAACCAAAGCCATTCCTCTGATCCTGATCGGATCAGGCCTCACCCTTGCCTTCCGTGCAAAATTCTGGAATATTGGTGCGGAAGGTCAGCTTCTGATGGGTGCAATCTTTGCATCCTGGACAGGTCTCTTTCTTGGCAATGATCTGCCGTCCTATATCATCGTTCCTCTGATGTTTTTTTCAGGATTTATCGGTGGCGCCCTGTGGGGAATCATCCCCGCCATCCTGAAAATCAGGTTCTCCATTAACGAGGTGATTTCAACCCTGATGCTCAATTATATCTGCGCCGATTTTCTGACCATGCTCATTGTGGGACCCTGGAAAGGCAGCACACGGTTTGGCTTTCCCGGCACCGACAATCTTCCCGATGCCGCCATCCTGGGAATCATTCCCGGCTCCCGCATCCACTATGCCACTTTCATTCTTTCCATTCTGTGCGCTATTATCCTGTGTATCGTGATTTATAAAACACGGTTCGGGTATGAAGCAAGGGTTGTGGGTGAAAATCCGGATGCCGGGAGGTATGCCGGGATTGATTTCTTAAAAACCACCCTCATCCTCATGATTATCAGCGGGGGCCTTGCTGGCCTTGCCGGTGTCGGTGAAGTGGCGGGCATCCATCATTATCTCGGCTATCCTGCCGCTGTTTCTTCCGGTTATGGCTTTACCGCCATCATTGTTGCCTGGCTGGCCAAATTAAATCCACTTCTCACCCTGATTTCCGGCATCTTTTTTGCCGGAATCCTTGTGGGTGGAGACGCCATTCAGATATCCCTCGGCCTTCCCGCTGCCACTGTCAATATTGTGAATGGAATTCTATTGATCTGTTTAATCATGGGCGATTATTTTCTGAGAAACAAAATCCGTCTTCAATTATCAAAATGAAAATTTCAAGACGATGATTTCAAGACAAAAAAGGGGACTCCATTATGGAAGATATGATCGTTTCAACACTTGAGCGGGCCATGGTGGCCGGGACCCCTTTGCTTTTAGCGACAACAGGGGAAGTCATCTGCGAACGCTCCGGTATACTGAATCTCGGGGTTGAAGGCGTCATGTCCATGGGTGCCGTTGTCGCCTTTATCGTCACAATGACCACGGGTGAGCCCTGGCTCGGGGTTATTTGTGCTGTAGGTGTCGGAATGGCCATCTCCATCGTTCACGCTTTTGCTTCCGTCAGCCTTCAGGCCAACCAGGTGGTGTCCGGTCTTGCGCTCACCATGCTGGGCCTTGGATTTTCCGGCATGATGGGAAAACCCTATGTGGGCAAACCGCTTTTAATAAAAATGGATGACCTGGCCATACCCTTTCTCTCTGATATTCCCTACCTTGGGAAAATCCTGTTTTCCCAGAGTCCTTTCTTTTATCTCGCCATCTTTCTTGCCCTGACAGCCTGGTTTTTTCTTGAAAAGACCCGCCTCGGCATACAGATCCGCTCCACCGGTGAAAATCCCAGAGCCACTGAAACCCAGGGGATTAATGTCTCCAGAATAAAATACCTGAGCATTCTCATCGGCGGCGGGTTTTCAGCCCTTGCCGGTGCCCATCTCTCCATTTCATATTCAAAATCCTGGATAGAGGGAATGACTGCGGGACGCGGCTGGATCGCCATTGCCCTGACCATTTTCGCACTGTGGAATCCAGCTCGTGCCATATGGGCAGCATTCCTGTTCGGGTTTATTTTCGTTGTCCAATACCTGCTGCAGCCCCTTGGGATATCCCCGAATTTTCTCTCCATGCTGCCTTATATTGCAACGCTGATCATCCTTTTATTGATCAGTTTCAAAGACCCAAGAAGATTAAATGCCCCTGCCATGCTGGGCGAACCTTACAAACGGGGTGAGCGATAATAAAATCTTTGACATTTTAAAGGATTTTCTTAATAATTGACCCATCATCTATCATCTGATTTTTAAGGAGCACATATGACAGAGCCCATCATCTCCCCCATCGTTTCTATTGATGAAATTTCAAAGATTTTTCTAACAACCGCCCGAACAACCCTTGAAGCCACCACACAACAGGAAATTACCTTTTCGTCAACCATCCAGAAAACCCCAAAAATTTCCATGAAACCGGACCTGACCTGTTTTGTTCAATTCAACGGGGATTATAACGGTCTTGTGGTAATGAATTTCTCTGC
This sequence comes from Desulfobacula sp., assembly GCA_020048635.1. GTDB lineage: Bacteria > Desulfobacterota > Desulfobacteria > Desulfobacterales > Desulfobacteraceae > Desulfobacula. The sequence continues at coordinate 26,785 of JAIFMF010000206.1, forward strand.
CGATGCCGCCTTTGAAATCTATAGATCCTATATGAACGCCATGGGCATGCCCAAAGATGAGCTTGCCTCGACCGTAGCCTCACCGGAAGTTTCGGATACCATCGGAGAAATCACCAACCAGATCATGGGCCATCTGGTCAAGGAGATTGAAGACAAATTCAATCTTAATGCTGTTTTTGGACAGCCCAAAGCCCTTACGATTAATAGCGCCATAACCCTTGTCATTGATTCCGATTACCGGGAAAACCGACGATTATCCTTTAAAATCGGAAATTACAGTTTCCGGATTGAAATCGCCATGGAGCATACTGAATTCATCCTCAGTTAAATTCCTATGAGACATCCTGGAATTTTTCGTATCATACTGGTGCTTTTTCTGTTCGTTTCCTTTTCATCGAACACCTGCCTTGCCATATCCATTCCTGATGAAAAGGAACTCGGAAAAAAATTCATCGACATGATAGAAAAAAAACAGATGTTATTGCATGACCCCATTGCAAGCCACATGGTCAATGAGGTCGGACGGCATATTCTTTCCTATCTGCCTCTGCAACCCTTTGATTATTCCTTTTATGTTGTGAATGATGAAATTTTTAATGCGTTTGCCGCCCCTGGTGCAAATATCTTTGCCTACCGGGGACTGATCACCTCACTTGATTCCATTGATGAACTTGCCGGCATCATAGGCCATGAAATTGCCCATGCCGCCAGCCGTCACGTGTCCGAATCCATTGACCGATCAAAGTATATCAGTATTGGAAGTCTTGCAGGCGTGCTGGCAGGAGTCCTCGTCGGCAGCAAATCCAGCGGCGAGGCAGCAGGAACACTGATTAAGGGATCTCTCGCCATTGGACAGACAGCCATGCTGTCCTTCACAAGAGAAAATGAAACCGAGGCAGACGAAAAAGGTATCATGTTTTTAAAGGAAAGCTGTTATTCACCCAAAGGACTTTTATCCGGTTTGATGAAGATAAGGGAGTCGGATTATCGGGGCGTGGAAAATATCCCTGACTATGTCAAAACCCATCCGGGAACGGGCAGCCGTATTGCCCATGTGGAAAATATCCTGTCAGACTATACCCCGGTAAAAAAACCAGCCTGTAAAGCGGATCTGCGGTTTGAAATGGTGAAATACCGTCTTATGGGACTTTATGGAGAGCTGGAGCCCTCCTATGCCAAACTGACCCGCCTCCTGGAAAAAGAGCCTGACAATGCGGCCCTTCACTATGGCATAGGCCTTATATATGATCGGAAATTCAGAAAACTGGAAGCCTTGTCGCACCTAAAAAAAGCTCTTTCCATCAATGTTTTCGACCCCATGATCCTTCTTGAACTGGGAAGACTTTACCAGGAAAACGGCGAGGCAGAAAAAGCCCTGGATGTCCTGAAGGCTGTTGAGTCAGAACCTGTTCTGGGGGTGATGGCCCGCTTTCACCAGGCTGCTGCCCTTCTTGAACTTAAAAATTTCAAAAAAGCTGAGGTGCTTTTTAATTCTGTCATCGAAACGGCACCATTGGCATATCCCACTGCCTATTACAACCTTGCCAATATCATGTCCATCCAGAACAAGCCGGATTTTTCCCATTATTACCTTGGTCTCTATTATTCTGAAACGGGAAATACAAAAAATGCCATCACTCATTTAAAAAAAGCGATGGAGAGTCTTAGCGATACAGAAAAATTCAATCATGCAAAGGACCTTCTGGAAAAAATAATAAAAGAAGAACGGGAAGAAATGGAAGAAAGAGAAAAACGAACCCGGAAACCTCGCCTCTAAAGATTATTTTTATACCTTGTCAAATCTGGAAAAATGCATGGAAAAAGTTCCTCTTCCCTGGCTTGCTGACCGTATGGCCGTAGAATATCCGAACATCCTGGCGAGTGGGACAACTGCTTTTACAATCTGAAGACCTGATTTTGAATCAATGGATTCTATCTTCCCCCCCCTTGCATTGAGATCTGAGATGGCATCTCCCATAAATGCATCCGGAACAAATACTTCAACTTCCATGATGGGCTCCAGAAGACTAATGGAAGCATTTTCCAGGGCATCCTTACAGGCCATGGAAGCACAGACGGAAAAGGCCAGTTCAGAACTTCGTTCATCAAAGGTACCGCCTTCAATGACAATGGCAACATCCACCAGGGGATAGCCCTTGAGGTAACCGCCTTCAAGGCTCTCCCGGATACTTTTTTCAATGGCCGGGACATATTGTTCCGGTATCTGATCAATCCCTGCCTTTGATTTAAAACTGATCCCTTCTCCGCGGTTCAAAGGCTCCAGGATGATACTCACTTTTGCAAAATGAGTCTTCCCGGAAATATCCTTTTCAAAAACAGCACTGCCCTTTGCCTTCTGGTTGATCACTTCCCTGTAGACAACCTGGGGATGCCCGACATTGACATTGGTGTTGAATTCTTTCTGCATTCTTGAAATGATGATTTCAAGGTGAAGTTCACCCATGCCGGACAAAAGGGTCTGACCGGTTTCCTCATCCCGGCTGACTTTCAGGGTCGGGTCTTCCATGGTGAATTTTTCAAGTACTTCATCCAGCTTTTCCTGATCTGAATGGGTTTTCGGCTCCACAGCAATTGAAATAACCGGATCTTCATATTCCATTTTCTCTAAGCAGACCGGGTTTTCTATCGAACACAGGGTGTCTCCGGTTCCTGAATCCTTAAGCCCGACGATACCGATGATCTCACCGGCTGAAGCCTCTTTAAGACGTTCCCGTTTATTGGCATGCATCTGGAGAATCCGGGATAGTTTTTCGGTTTTCTTCAGCAATGGATTATACACTTCCGAGCCTGTTTCTATTCTGCCGGAATAAATCCTTGCAAAAGAGAGTTTTCTACCCTCAATAATGGAAACTTTAAAAATCAGAGCGGCCAGAGGCCCATTTTTTTTCGGCAGGAATTCCACTTCCTCGCTGGTTTCCGGATGAAGGCCTTTGACCGGAGGAATATCCAGGGGGCTTGGCAGATAGAGTTCAATCCCGTCCAGAAGGGTCTGTATCCCCTTATTTTTAAGAGCGCTGCCACAGAATACCGGTACAATCTTTCTTGAAATCGTAGCCGCCCGGATGGCTTTGTTTAGTTCTTCTCTTCCAATTTCCTGCTCCGACAGATATTTTTCCATGATCTCATCATTGACTTCAGATATGGCTTCAAGGAGTTTGTCCCTGTATTCAAGGGCTTTTTCCATATCGTCAGGAGTGATGTCATCCTTGGAAAAACTCGATCCCTTGGTTTCATCATCCCAGGTGATCTGTTTCATGTTGACAAGATCAATGACACCTTTAAAACTATCTTCAGACCCCATGGGAAGCTGGAGAATAACAGGATTTGTCTTCAGCTTCTTTCTCATGGAATCGACGGCACCAAAAAAATCAGCCCCTGTCCGGTCCATCTTATTGATAAACGCCAATCTCGGTACAGCATACTTATCTGCCTGGCGCCATACGGTTTCCGACTGGGGTTCCACTCCGCCGACCGCACAGAAAACACCAATGGCACCATCCAGGACTCTTAAAGCTCTTTCCACTTCTACTGTAAAATCCACATGACCCGGCGTATCAATAATCTGGATCACCGACTGGTTCCATTCACAGGTCGTAACCGCAGAGGAAATGGTAATCCCCCGCTCTTGCTCATCCTGCATCCAGTCCATGATCGCTTCACCATCATGGACTTCCCCCATTTTATAGGATTTTCCCGTATAATAGAGAATTCTTTCGGTTACTGTGGTCTTGCCCGCATCAATGTGGGCCATAATCCCGATATTTCTATAGTGGCTGATATTTTTTGTCATTTCACAATCAAACTATTTTATATGATACACTGCATTCCAGGTCAGAGAGTTTACCGCCGGGGCTTGAAAAATTTCTTAAATTTAAAATGATATTTGATACAGTATTGCCTTATGAGTGTCAAGAAAATATCCCTTGCAAATCATCCGAGGGTTTAATAAAATTGAAGCCTTAAAAAATAAATGCCTTATTTTGGTTCAATTGTTTTCATCAGGAGCAAGTTTATATTCATGATACCGGGATTTGAAAAAATTGTTGAAGAAAGAATTAAAAAAGCCCAGGAGGAAGGCGAGTTTGATAACCTTGAAGGGACCCATAAACCCTTAAAATTTGAAGATCAGCATGTGCCGGAGGAGTTCCGACTGGCCCATAAGATATTGAAAAATTCAGGTTTTCTTCCTCCGGAAGTTGAACTCAGAAAAAATATCCGGGAAGCCGAAGATCTTCTGGAAGCAGCAGAGATCGACTCACCTGAACGACTGAAAACCCAGAAAAAACTGAGTTACCTTATCACCAAACTGAATACCATACGAGGAGATAGATGCTGCTCATCCCTTTACTCAGAGGAATACAGGGAAAGCATTATTAAAAAAATGTCATGAATTTTTTAAACAAAGATAAAGACGGACTTTTTAAAAATATTTTCACAGCGTACTCCATTCTGCTGGTGCATATTTTGCTTTTAGCAGGCACAGGGGTTGTTGTGGTTCTGTTCAAGGGGGTATATCACTATCTTCCCTGGATCATGGGTTGCCTCGGCCTCTTGGCCCTTGCAGCCGCCTTTCTTTTCTACCGGCGCTTGAGCCGGGATTCTTCAGATATCGGCAATTTTTTATCAACGCCGGGACTTGAAGACCGGACCATAGAAGTTAAACTCATCGGCGGGCTTGCTTCTTTCAAAATATCACCAAGGGAAAACGGGCAGGTGCGCCTGGATCAAAAGCCCGCCATATCCACTGGCAACCTTCTCGTGGATGATACCTCCGATATTACAGAACAAAAAATACTGAAACTGACCGCACTTTTTGAAAAAGACCTGATCACAAAAGAAGAGTTGGAAACGGCAAAACAAAAAATTCTTCAAGGTTAAAACAGGAGTTCATTATGAAAAAAATAAGGCTGGCGCTATTGTCGGGTGGCATATCTTCCGAAAGAGAGGTTTCCCTTAACAGCGGCAGCCAGGTATTTGATGCCCTGGACAAAGAAAGGTATGACATTGCCCTGTATGATCCCAAAACCGATTTAAAAAAACTTGTCATGGACGCCGAAAAAATTGATGCGGCTTTGATCATCCTTCACGGTCCCTTTGGAGAGGATGGAACCGTTCAAGGACTTTTAGACCTTCTGGACATTCCCTATCAGGGCGCAGGTGTGCTTGGCAGCTCCATAGCCATGAACAAACGGGTTTCTAAAAAACTCTTTGAAGCAGCCAATATCCCCATCCCTTCCTATTTTTCATTTTCCATGCGTGAAACCATTGACAAATCCATCGTTGTGGGGTCGCTTGGCCTTCCCCTGGTGGTAAAACCGGCCTGTGCCGGATCAAGTGTGGGCATGACCATTGTCAGGGATGAAAAAAATCTTGATGCTGCCGTTGCTCTCGGCTTTACCCATGATGACACCATCCTTATTGAACAATACATTAAAGGCATTGAACTCACCTGCGGGGTCTTGGGAAATGATAGCCTTGAAGCCTTGCCGGTTATTGAAATCATCCCGGGTGAAGGGTTTGAATTTTTTGACTACACAGCCAAATACACGGTGGGTGCAACCCGTGAAATCTGCCCTGCCCGCATTGATGAGGCCACAACGAAAAAAGTGCAGGACCTTGCCATCAGAGCGCATCAGGCCCTTTATCTGAAGGGGTATTCCAGAACAGACATGATTTTGTCGGATAAAGGCATCTTTGTCCTTGAAACCAATACCATTCCAGGCATGACGGCAACCAGCCTTTACCCCCAGTCTGCTCAGGTGGCCGGGCTTTCTTTTACAAAACTCCTGGACAGGCTCATTGACCTTGCCATGGCTGAACATGAAAAAACAAAATTAAGGAGATCCATATGAAAATTCTGGTCGTTGGCAGTGGTGGCCGTGAACATACCCTGGTATGGAAAATATCAAAAAGCCCGTTGGTGGAAAAAATCTATTGCGCGCCAGGTAATGCCGGAACAAGAATGCTGGCTGAATCGGTTCCCATTGATGCTGATGATATTGAAACCCTTGCCGCCTTTGCAAAGGAAAAAGAAATTGATCTAACCGTGGTCGGACCGGAAGGCCCCCTTGTCAAAGGGATTGTCGATATGTTCGAGACTATGGGCTTGAAAATATTTGGGCCCAGCAAGGCTGCGGCACAACTTGAAGGCAGCAAACTTTTTTCAAAACAGCATATGCAAAAATACAATATCCCCTGCGCCAAAGGAAAGGCATTTACAGATGCAGGTAAAGCCAAAACCTATGCCAAAGCCATGGGAGCGCCCTGCGTGGTCAAAGCCGACGGTCTTGCCGCAGGAAAAGGGGTCATCGTCTGTTCCACCCTGGACGAAGCGGATGAAGCCATTGATGCCATAGTCACTAAAAAAGTCTTTGGCGAGGCAGGAGACATTGTCATTGTGGAAGAATGCCTCATAGGAGAAGAAGCTTCCTTTATTGCCTTGGCAGACGGCAAAACCGTTCTGATGCTGCCCGAATCCCAGGATCATAAAAGAATTTTTGATAATGATGAAGGCCCCAATACTGGCGGTATGGGCGCCTATTCCCCTGCCCCGGTTCTCGATCACATGCTCCGGGAAAAAGCCATGAAAACAGTTATGATCCCGGCGGTTCAGGGCATGGCCAAAGAAGGCACCCCGTTTAAAGGGGTTCTTTATGCCGGACTCATGGTCAATAAGGACGAGATAAAGGTTCTTGAATTCAATACCAGACTCGGAGACCCGGAAACCCAGCCCATTCTCATGAGGCTTGAAAACGATCTTGTGCCCCTGATGGAAGCCTGCTGTGACGGAACTTTGCATCATCATTCCACAAAAATTGACACAAGAGCTGCCATCTGTGTGGTGATATCATCTGGTGGCTATCCGGGCTCCCATGATAAAGGCAAAGAAATTTTTGGCCTTGAAGACGCTGGCAAGGTTACCAACACCGTTGTTTTTCATGGCGGAACAGCCCTGAAGGACGGCCGGGTGGTCACTTCCGGCGGCAGGGTCCTGGGTGTCACCTCCCTCGGTGACACGGTAAAAGATGCCATTGACAAGGCATATGAGGCCTGCTCAAAAATTTCATTCAAAAATCACTTCTACAGAAAAGATATCGGTGCAAAGGCTCTGAAAAGGCTATCCACCCCGCCCCAGATCGGAGTCATCATGGGAAGTGACTCAGATTTTTCCGTCATGGAACAGACCTTATCCATCCTGAAGAAATTTGATATTCCCTATTATGTCACCGTGGCTTCTGCCCACAGGACCCCTGAAAGGGCCGCAAAACTGGCTGTTGAAGCAAGGGGTAAAGGCGTTAAAGTGATCATCTGCGGTGCAGGCCATGCCGCCCATCTGGCCGGTGTTATTGCCGCCCACACAACTCTCCCCGTCATAGGTGTTCCCATTGACTCATCAGCCCTCCAGGGTCTTGATGCACTTCTCGCAACCGTTCAGATGCCGCCGGGTATTCCTGTTTCCACTATGGCAATCGGCAAATCAGGAGCGTATAATGCAGGCATTTTTGCGGCCCAGATCCTCGGGGTTTCAGACCCTCTGATCGCTGAAAAGCTCACTGCCTTTAAAAAGGATATGGCAGACAAGGTCGATAAAAAGGCCCGGTCTTTTGCATGATCCGGATAAAATCATCCGGTTTGACCCTGTCACGCAGGATACCGCAAGCATTATCAGGGCCGGAGGCATCATCCGGAATAGTGGGATCGTTATCTTTCCAACCCGATGTCTTTACGGAATCGGCGCCCGTGCCCTGGATGAAAAAGCGATTGCAAAAGTCTTCCAGATCAAACAGCGCCCCCTGAACAACCCTATCCTGGTGCTGATCCCCGATGAAAGCGTTCTTAAGGATCTTGTCAAATCCATTCCAGAACCTGCAAAAAAACTCATGAAAATTTTCTGGCCCGGGAGCCTCACCCTTGTCTTTGAAGCCAAAGATGAGATCCCGAAACTTCTGACTGCCGGTTCCGGCAAACTTGGGATTCGAGTCCCTTCCCATCCTGTGGCAAAGGCGCTTGTGGACCTCCTCGAGTTTCCCATCACCGGCACCAGTGCCAACCTCTCCGGCCGGGCCAGCTGTGACCGGGTCAGCCTTCTTGATCCCTCCATCATTGAAAAGTCAGACCTTGTCCTCGATGCGGGAGTTTTAAAAGGCGGGATCGGATCAACCATTTTGGATGTCACGGTTTCTCCGGTCCGCATTATACGGGAAGGTGAGATTTCATCAGAACAGATCCAGAAAACCCTGGCTCATTGATATCCGAGGGTGCCATAATTTCATTGACAAATCCCCTGTTTTCCCTTAAAAAGAGTTTTCATGCCGGAGTGGTGGAATTGGTAGACGCAGAGGACTCAAAATCCTCCGGGCCTTGCGCCCTTGCGAGTTCAAGTCTCGCCTTCGGTACCACGTAAAATCAAGGGTTTAGCCAGTTTTGGCTGAGCCCTTTTTTATTGGAATTTTGACGACTGTGCCCGAAACTGTGCCCATTTGAGATTTCAGGTATTCTTCCTGCTTTTTAGCCGCTGCCATCAAATCACCCTCACTGACAATGTTGTATCTTTCAAATACGGCCCTGGTTTTATGTCCTGAAATCATCATCGCTACTCTTTCCGGAATACCTGATCGAACCATATTCCGCACAGCCGTTCTTCTCAAGTCATGAACGAGTCTACCCAGCAGGCCAGCCATTTCACAGGCTGTTTTCCAGGCACCCCGAAAATCCTTAACGTTGTCATCCCCTTTACGGTTGGTAAAAACATGATGAATGATCTGTTTCGATTCTTTTTGATTGTTCCGCTGTTCCATGAACACGTCCATCAATTCATCATCCAGATAAATCGTTCTGCCTTCCTTGCCAGGAATTCATCATGTTCAAAGAACCCTTTCCGGACATTGTTTTCTTCCAGCATGGGCACAGAGGAACCCTTTCTACCATGGGTGGAGTTTGCTTTGCCCCGATATTCATCATTCTTTTCAGTGCGGCCAATTCCCGATTTATTGTCGCGTTGGCAGCCCCTTCATTTAACCGGTTTTCTATGAATGCCTTTATTCTTGGGGTTGTAATCTGCGGCACCCTGATCCGTTCAAAAGATGCTTTCAGATGATTAACGCTTCGCTGGGCTTTTGCCAGTGATTTTTTCTGGTTGATCCTGTAATCTCGCAAAAAGCACTCAGCCAAATCCTCAAACGTTATTTTATCAAACTGTATTCCAGGGGTTTTCTCCTTTGCTATATCATCTTCCCTTCTGGCCAACATTTTTTTGGCCACCATTTTTACAGTGCTTTCAGAACTTTCACGAAAGCTCTTTCCATTTCTGTAATACTTGATCCACCAGGTATTACTTCTTTGATACAAACTTCCCATAATATTACCTCCATCATGCCTTGACGGGCACAAGATGGGCACACCTGATTCCGGTTATTCACCAGAATGGCTGCACATCTTTGTTTTTACATCTGTTTAGGATTAATTCAAGAAGAAATAAAAATGCCCCCAGGATTAACCTATGGGCACTCCT
>JAIFMF010000019.1 GCA_020048635.1 Desulfobacula sp.
TCCGGCATTCGGATTCACACATTCGACAATGGCTGCACGCCTTTAAAGGGATGCGTTTGAAAACAGAAACCTTTGAGATCAATGCAAGAAGCCCGCCCAGGGGGCAGAGATTCCGGCACCAGAATCGCTTCCCGAAAAACTCCAGGGAAAAAATGAATCCCAGAATAAAAAAGGATAAATAAGCCAGATGAAAAAAACTTTGCTTATAGGGCAGGACAAAGGACTTCAAGTTCTGGTACAAAGGTTCGGTCAGATCCGACACAAAGGCGGGGGCCAGGGTATACACGCCATCAAAAAATCCAGAAACCAGATAATTCAGCATAGGATCCAGGCTGAAGGCCAATCCCCGAACCAGAAGCGAAAAAGGATCGGCAAACCCTAAGAACTGAACCCCAAAGGATGAAGAAATCAGAAGAACGATCAGAATTGTATATTTTAGATATTTGAGATTCAGGTTGGTCTTCAACCGGGGCTTTATCAACCGACCGGACAGGTCGATCAGGGTTCCGAGCGGACAGACCCAGGAACAGAACACCCGCCCAAAAACAAGGGTCAGACCGATAACAATAAAAGCAGGCCAGAGAATGGAAATAAAGGTTTTTGTGGCCAGGGTGACAACAGCCAGAACCAGGGGGTCCAGTCTGAAAAAGAGATTGACGGCGTAGGGGATGGTATCTTTGCCCGAATAATCGGTCTGGCGAAATAAAAAAAGAAAGACGAAAAGACAGACCAACTGGCAAAGCCGGCGCACCTGTTTTAAATTTGGTTTGATCTGCATAGACATCAGGCGTCAAGATAACGGATATGGCATTGATTAAGATCCATTTGCCCAAGTCCCCGTTTATGGGCCTCCACTGTTGACTCAATATCTTTGGGTAAAAACCCGAAAAGTGTCGTGGCATAGGCATCTGCTGCAACTGGATCCCTTGATCCGATAAGGGTGTCCAGAATTTTCACATCTGATAAGTCCCCGCCCTGGGGTCCATTTTTCACAATGACCCGTGAAGCATCTATAAGCGTCAGTTTCGGCCTTATGACCGTATTCAGGTCAGCGAGTTTGGGACCAAGATCATAATGAAGTCTGCCCCGCCAGCCACCAACAGCACCCATGATATTTTTCATTCCCAGGCTCAGCCCGGACAAGCTGTGATGCTTGGCCACCGGGACATTGATGTAGCAGTCCGCCTCCAGCGCATCCTTATGAAAAGACCATTCCTTAAGAATCTGCCCGTTTTTCAGGGTCACAGGAATAAAATGTCTGTCTTCCACATGGTCCAGGCGAAACCGTTTGTCCCGGATTTTTTCCAGGGCCTGAACCATGCCGCTGTTCTGGTAACACCGCCGCGCTTCATTACAGGTCCGGTCAAAGACCGATACCCTGGATGCACCGGCATCCAGACAGAGTTTTACAAGTTCGGCCACGATAAGCGGATGGGTGTTGGCTCCCTGCTCAATGGTTCGATCCCAGCCGATATTGGGTTTTATCACCACCTTATCCCCGGTTTTGACAACGCCTCCTATTCCGCCAAAGGCGTCCATCACCCGGCGGACCATGACTGAAAGATCAGTGCCCTTTGCCACAAAGATTTCCGACTTGCTTTCAGATGCAGCGCCTGCCAGAGACAACACATCAAACACAGGCGGATAAAGAATCGCCCCGGCAGACCAAAGGGCAACCTGTTTTAAAAATTCTCGTCTGTCCATTTTCCTCCCTGCCAAAGGTTATACTTTAAATATTTGAATTATACGTTCCAGTTCTTTTGCAAGACTTGCCAGCTCATCGGCCTGGGTCTGAATTTCCTCAATCCTGTGTGCCGATGCTTTGACGGATTCATTGGTTTTGCTCACATAATTTGAAACATCGGTGATCCCTGTACTGGTAATATTGACATCCTTGCGGATGAGCTCGGATTCATCTGATGTGGTCTCAATATTGACAACCACCCGCAGGATGGCATCAATATTCTCCTTTGCCTTGATGTTCAGGTCTTTTGCATTTTCTGCAGTGGCACTGAGGCTTGATGAGATATCGTTGGTTACTGTGGTCTGCTCTTCCACGGAAGCGGCAATGGCCATCATGATCTGATCAATCTCTTCGATTACCTTTACAATGGACTGGATCACTTCAACCGCTTTTTTTGCATGGGCCTGCATACCGTGTATTTTTGAACGAATGATACCGGCAGACCGTTCTGACTGATTGGCCAGTTCTTTTACTTCATGGGCCACCACAAAAAACCCTTTTCCGGCATCCCCGGCCCCGGCAGCTTCTATGGCGGCGTTAAGGGATAAAAGATGGGTCTGTGAGGCAATGGTCTGGATAATGCCGATGATCTCGCCGATCTCTTTTGCTGATTCTCCAAGTTGATGCATAATCACGGAGGTTTCTCTTGCCTGTTTGGCAGCATTTTCCGTAACGCCGGCGCCTATACTTGAATTGCGTGCAGTTTCGTTAAAGGATGCATACATCTGTTCAATGGCGCAGGCCGCAGCCGTGGTGGACGCTGAGACGGAATCAAGCTTGACCCCAACATCATTTGTATTGTCTGAAACCTTTTCGGTAAATTCTGCAATGCTCTCAAGCTGGGTATTGATTTTACCGGTTGCAGCCAGAATATTGACCATGCGGCCTGAAATACTCCGGGCTTCGGTTGTGGCATTGTCTGAATTGTTCTCCATTTCCTTTGACGCGTCTTTCAGATCATATGCAATGCTTTGCAAGCGGGAAGACGATTCTGCAATGGTGGTAGATGACTTTACCAGTTTACTGATGAGCTTGCCGAGATCTCCCCCCCCTTTTCTCATGGATTCCGCCATGGCCCCGATCTCATCATTGCTTTTGTATTCAAGGGTTGCTGAAAAATTTCCTTCACCGATTTGTCTTGCAAACTCGGCCACTTGTTTTATGGGCGTTAACAACCTTCTTGTAATGACAATAGACAAAAAGATAAAACAAAGAGAAAAAAACAGGATCACTTCGATGAAAACGATCAGGCTCTTGTTCAGTTTTTTAAGAAAAATCGCTTCCTTTTCAAGGGCAATATCCATGATGTCATCATTATAGATACCCGTACCAATGATCCATCCCCATTTCCGGTTCAGCCTGAAATAGGTCAGTTTTTCACCGACAACACCTTTTTTATCGGGTTTTTCCCATTTGTAGGTAATAAACCCCTGACCCTCTTTTTCAGATCTTTCAATCATTTCCCTTACAATATATTTGCCGTCTGCAGACTTCAGATCCATGCTGTTGACACCGATCAGATCCGGCCTTTCAGGATGAATTGCAAACTGCCCATAGACATCAACTACAAAAAAATAATTTTTCTTATCCTCACCAAACCTCATGTCGGAAATAGCCTTGGCTGAAGAATGCCCGGGGCTGTTTTCAATCACGGATTCCGCATTATCAGTCAATTCAACGAGCTTTTGCTTTCTTTCTTCAAATATGATTTTACGGAGTACTTCCCGATTGTTTTTTTTCATCTCCTGAAAAGATATAAATGAGCTCAACGCTACAATCAAGAGTGTGGATACAATCGCGGCAAAAACCAGACCGCTGATTTTCGATACAATGCCCAGTTGTTTGCGCAATGTCTTCTCCTTTTCTCTTTTTTTTATATTTCCTTCAGACATCTGTATGCTTTAATATTATTCACCTGCACATATGTCAAGACCATGAAGTCATTTGCAAATAAACACCAAAATATAGTATTGGTAAAAAATCAATATCAAAAAGAAAAAGGAAATGACGCTTTTGGATCAAACGGAAAAATACCAACACCAGGCTGACATGCTGGCCAACAAAATAAAAAAAAGATTCCAGCATTTAAAAAAACAATATCAAAAATTGAACCTTGACGTCTTTCGGCTCTATGACTGGGATATCCCGGAAATAAGGGCTGTGGTGGACTGGTATGGCGGGCACCTGGTCGTTGGCGAATACAGCCGTCAGCAATCCACGCCCGAATGGCTCCCCCTCATGGGGCAAACCGTTGCAAAAACGCTGAATGTTCCGATAGAAAATCTTCACCTGAAAATCAGAAAGGCCGGCATCAGGGAAGGCCAACGCTATGAGCGCATCAACCACACCAACGAAAAGATTGCCATGTCGGAAAGAGACCTGAAGTTCTATATCAACCTGAGTGATTATGTGGATACAGGGCTTTTTTCCGACCACCGGGACACACGGATGATGGTGCGTGAAAGGGTCGCCGGTAAGCATTTTCTTAACCTTTACTGCTATACCGGTTCTTTCACCTGTTATGCGGCAAAAGGAGGAGCAAGCCTGACTGTATCCGTAGACCGGTCGGAAACGGCTGTCAACTGGGTAAGGGAGAATCTTGACCTCAACGGGCTGTCAGACCCTAAACATATCCTGATACAAAAAGACACCCTTGATTTTCTCGCAAGCCCAAGACCCGCATACCGGGATTTTGATATTGCAGTGGTTGATCCGCCGTCCTATTCCACTACAAAAGTTAAAAATGTCCATTTTGACATTGCTGCGGATCACCCGAGAATGCTCAATAGCGTGTTCAAGCTGATGAAAAAAGGAGGCACGGTTTTCTTTTCCACCAATCACCAGAGTTTTGACCTGAAATCCGAAGAATTAACTGTAACGGATATAAAAGAAATCACATACAGAACCATACCCGAAGATTATCAGACCAAACGAAAACTGATTCACCGGTGCTGGGAAATCACGGTATGATGTTCGACCCCTTTGAAAACCGGTTGTGCCGGGATATCCGGAACAGTCTGGGCCATGCTTTTGTCCTGGCGATACAGAAAAAGGATACAGAATTGTTTAAAAAGGCTGTGGATCAATATCAGCCGGATATGCAGCCTTCATCTATCCGCGGCTATATTCGACACAGGGAATCGTGTCTCGATACTATTTTTAAAGAAATGGATTTCGGCCATATAGGACCGGAAAATGAAATATCCATGTCCATTTTCCTATGGAATCTTGAATTGTTTTTTGAATTTCATGAATGGCTGGAAATAAAATGGAAATCTGCTTTTGGGCGGAACAAAAAAGCCTTCCAGGGCCTGATTCTTTGTGCTGTAACCTATGAACAGCTTTTGTACAAAAGAAGGCGCCCGGCCGAAAAGGCAGCGGCAAAGGCCCTCCTGCTGTTAAATGAATACCGGAATGACCTTCCAAAAGGATTTGATGCAGACCCGCTGATCCAAAGATTAACCGGTCCTGATCCTGTTCCGCCGAAATTTTCTCTTTTGGTTTAAAAAAACATGGCTTTTATCTTTATTTCTATTTAAACTCCTGAGGCTTAAAGGATAAGTTTAATTCTATGGTAACGGATATGATGAAAGTATTCATGGTGGGTATCGGCGGCGCTGCAGGATGTGTCTGCCGGTATTGGGTCAGCAGCTTATCTCAGCGGCTTTTTGACAACCCTTTTTTCCCTTACGGAACACTGACGGTCAATGTCGTGGGTTGTCTTCTCATCGGGTTTCTGGGCGGAGTATCTGAAACACGACAGGTTTTCAGCCCTGAAGTACGGGTATTGATCTTTGTCGGATTTCTAGGCGGATTCACCACCTTTTCAACCTTCGGATATGAGATCTTCATGGCTGCCAGGGACGGACAATTTATCCCGGCCCTGACCAATCTCCTCTGTCATCTGATCTTTGGCTTTGGGTCCGTCTGGCTCGGATTTTCACTATCAAAAATATTATAACGGAGGTGTTCATATTCTATGGCAGACTCAACCCCAACTCCCCACCTTTTTAAAACCCAAGTTTATTATGAGGATACCGACCATTCAGGCGTTGTATATCATGCCAATTATCTGAAATTTTTTGAACGGGCCCGGGAGGATATCATCGGAATCAAAGCCCTGGCCGATATGTGGCATGAACAGAATATCGGGTTTGCCGTTTACAAAATTACCATGGGATTTCATGACGGCGCTGTGTTCGGTGATCTTCTCTCCATCAGGACCACCTGGAAAAAAGATGGTGCCTACAGGGTCGTGTTTTCCCATGAAGCCTGGCGTCCCGATGGAACAAAACCTGCTGTCACCTGCACGCTGGAGCTAGTTTGCCTCGGGCCCAACAAAAAAGTAATGCCCATTCCAGAACTTGATTTTTTAAACACCCGGGCATCTGGATAGCTTGTTTCTTTTTAAAACCTTTCTTTCACAGTATCGATGATTCTGATTCAAAAACTATAAATAATTTAATTTTTCTATACTTCATGTTGACAGCCCATATTTCCCTTTATATACTTACTCAATTTATTTTTAGGCGGAAAGTTTAAAATTTTTCTTTCTGCAAACCATGATAAGAGCGTTAGACCTTTAACAGCATCAAGGAGGTGCCCGTGAAAGATGAACAAACGTTGCCCGATGAGCAACAAATGAAAAAAGGGGTTTCCAGAAGAACCTTTCTGAAAGCCGTGTCTGGAACAGCAGCCGGGATCGGTATTTCCCAGATGTTCAATCCAGCCCTTGTTTCAGCCATTGAAAAAGCCCTAAAAACCCATCCGGTTCTCTGGATCCAGGGACAGGGCTGTACAGGATGTTCAGTTTCTCTTCTAAACAGTGTTGATCCATCCATTGCCGATATACTTCTCAAGGTGATCAGCCTTCAATACCACCCCACCGTCATGGCCTCTGAAGGCCATACTGCTTTGGAAAACCTTTACGCCGTTGCAAAAGAATACAAAGGAAAATTCTCTCTAGTGGTAGAAGGTGCCATTCCATTGGCTGCGGATGGGAAATACTGCATGGTGGGCGAATTGAACAATAAGGAAATCACCATGGTGGATTTGACCAAAGAAATGGGGGCAATGGCTGGCAGTGTTCTTGCCATCGGGACCTGCGCCACCTATGGCGGAATTCCGGCTGCCAAGGGCAATGTTACCGGCGCTACCGGTGTGACGGCTGTCTTCAAAAAATACGGCATCAAGACTCCGGTTGTCAATATTCCCGGTTGCCCGTCGCATCCGGACTGGATTGTCGGATCCATTGTTCATCTTTTAACAAAAGGTCTTCCTGAACTGGATAGTGACGGCCGCCCAAAGCTTTTCTTTGGCGAAAATATCCATGATAACTGCCCACACCTGAAAGAATATGATGCTGGCAAAATGGCAGCCAAATTTTCCGAACCCAACGGTTGCCGTGTGGAATTAGGTTGTAAAGGCCCGAGTACCAACGCCGACTGTTTCAAACGCAAATGGAACAGCGGATTGAACTGGTGCGTGGACAATGCAGTCTGTATCGGTTGTGTTGAACCCGGATTCCCGGATACAAAATCC